>JAHCBB010000031.1 GCA_019634635.1 Verrucomicrobiia bacterium | reverse complement strand
AATTGTCATTGGTAGCAGGAATTTGATCGTGGGATCGGAGTCATGGAACCCGGACATATTGGGACCGCCCCGATGGCCGGTCATCGTCACCCAGGCGTTGTAGCTGCAGGCCCAATGCCGAAGGTAGGAGATGATCCGCCCGGCCCCGGCGACGCCGTAGACCGATCCTCCCCGCGCCTCCGCATGCGACCGGCCGTTCTGATCCCAACGGAAAGGTCGCCCTGTAAAGGGTTGAAAATTGGAATCCGGAATGCCATCTTGCAACCGGTGACCGTTGAGCGTCGGGCGACGAGTCAAGTCCTTGAGCTGGCTCGGAGGTTTCCGGTCGTAACCCTCCTGGGGCCGCGGCAATCGGGAAAAACAACTCTGGCCCGGCAAGGCCTGGGGTTCACCTACTTCGACCTTGAGAAGCCCTCCGACCGCCGCCTGTTCTCCGGGGTCCCGAGTTGGCACTCCGGATTTTCCCCCGCCCCTGATCCTCGATGAAGTCCATCGCCTCCCGGAGATTCTCACAATCCTGAGGGGTCGCGTGGATGAGGATCAACGGCGAAACGGCCAGTCCTTCCTGTTGGGATCGGTAAACCCGGCGTTGATCCGCGACGTCTCCGAGTCGCTGGCAGGTCGGGTGGGGATGGTGGAGTTGACGCCGTTTCTGGCGGCTGAGGTTCCAAACGTCGCCATCGAATCCCTCTGGCACCGGGGCGGGTTCCCGGATGCGTTGTTCGCCGACAGCGATGCGGCATGGGAGGACTGGGAGGATCAATACGTGCGGACGTTCGTCGAGCGGGACATGGCCCAGTTCGGTACCAAACAGTCCCCAATCCAGTGCCACACCCTGCTGGCGATGCTGGCCGGACAGCAGGGCGGTCTGCTGAACGCCTCGAGCCTGAGGCGGGCTCTGGGAATCACCCATCACACGCTCCTCAATCTTCTGGACCTGTTCGAGGCGCATTTCCTCGTCCGCCGGCTGCGGCCGTACCACGCCAATCTCGGGAAGCGGCTCGTCAAGGCGCCGAAGGTGTATGTCCGGGACAGCGGTCTACTGCACCACCTGCTGGGCGTGCGTGATGTCGAAGCATTGAAGCGGAGTGCGCAGCGGGGAGGGTCGTGGGAGGGGTTCGTCCTTGAGAACATGGTTGCCTTGGAGTCGCTGGAGTGTCCTTCGAGCCGCTTTTGGTTTCACCGCACCCACTCGGGCTCCGAAGTGGACTTGATCATTGACCGTGGGGACCGGCGGATCGGGGTCGAGATCAAGCTGGCGGCGGCCATTGGTTCTCGGGATGCGGCAGGCCTCGCTCAGGCCCTGGACGACGGCGCCATCCACGAGGGAGTCGTCCTGCACCATGGGGAACGGGAGTTCCCAGTCCGGCAAGGCATCCGGGCGCTGCCCGTGGAGCCGGTGTTGCGCGGGACCGGCAGATCGGTGCTGGAACTGTCATAAGCCCTGTCGCTTCGGCCAGTGATTGACAATAGATGTTGGCAGTCGTTACGCGCTGGGGATCTCGTACTGGCGGGATTTTCCACGCCGGGGCCGGCAACGAAGGCGGCCCGCTGGTGGTGATTCAGCCCTTGAGCGAACTCGGCAACGGCCTCCGGCCCGCGGCAGCCCGCGCACACCGCCAGGGCCAGGATCGTCAAGATCGCTGGCAGGGGATGACGCACCCCGCAGGGATCCCAAAAATCACAAACCTGCTTTCGGAAGTGTTCCCGCAGCAAGTCCAACTGGGCGGTCGGCACCGGACATGCCGGGGGTGGCGGCTTGGCGCCCGGGCCCCGCAGGTGCGCGGGCGGTCCGGGCCGGCGCAACTCCCCCAGACCCTGCCGACTCAGCGCCCGCACCCGCAGTTCCTTGGGATGCTGGGTGTCCTCATAGAAGTCCTGGCATCGGCGGGTCGAACCGCGGGTCCTGCCGAGATGCTGCCAACCCGCCGCCCGGCAGCAGGCTCCGCGCAAGCGGTCCCGCTCCACGACGCTCTCCAAACATGCCGGTCGTTCAGCTCGAACACCAACAGCTTCGGGATGCATGGGACGCTCCCCGGGGCGGCTTGCCGGGCTTGGGGACGCGGGGCATCCTGACGCGTCATCCGGCCAATGCCCGTCACCGACCACATCCGAAACAAGCTGTCGCAGGTGCCGCACCGTCCCGGCGTGTACCTGCACAAGGATCGTTTCGGGACGGTGATCTACGTGGGCAAGGCCCGCGACCTGCGCAAGCGCGTGTCCCAATACTTTCACCCGTCGCGACGCCTCGGATGGGACCTGAAGTTCAACGCCCTCGTGGAAGCCATCCACGACTTCGACTGGCATGTGGTCCGGAGCGAGCCGGAGTCGCTGCTGCTGGAGGGCAAGCTCATCAAGGAGTTCCGTCCGCGCTTCAACATTGATTTCCGCGACGACAAGCGCTTCCTGCTGCTCAAGGTCAACCTCAACGACCCCATCCCGCGCTTCACCCTGACGCGGTTGCGCAAGGAGGACGGCTGCATGTACTTCGGCCCCTTTGCCCATTCGGGCAGCGTGCGGCGCGCCCTCACACTGATGCGCCGCAAATTCCACCTGCGCGGTTGCCGGCCCCTGACGCCCGGGGAATCCGACTACCGCCACTGCCTTTACGGCAATCTCCGGCACTGCACCGCCCCCTGCATCGGCAATGTCTCGCGGGAACAGTACCTGGCCCAGGTGCGCGCCGGCATTGAGTTCCTCGAGGGGCAGACCGAGGAACTGCACCACGAACTGGAGGCCGAAATGCGGCGCGCGGCGACGGCCCTCGATTACGAGAAGGCGGCCCAATTGCGCGATGCCCTCAAGGATCTCAAGCGCACGACACAGAAGACGGAGAAATTCGAGCGCGTCCCCTACACCCTGCCGATCGCCGTCAACCCGGAATCCGACCTTCGCGAGCTCGCCCGCGTGCTGGACCTGCCGGCACCACCCGCACGGATCGAGGGCTTCGACATCTCCAACATCAGCGGGACATTCGTCGTGGCCTCCATGGTCAGCTTCTGGCACGGGCGCCCGGACCGCTCGGCCTACCGGCGGTTCCGCATGAAGTCCGTCACGCAGCAGGACGACTTCGCCAGCATGGCGGAGACGATCCAGCGACGGTACACGCGGCTGCTCAACGAGCTGCGCACCGGGCGTCCGGAACGCGGCATCGCGGGGGATGGCGAGGCGTCACCTGCCGAACTCCAGCGGGTGGTGGACGACGTCACCCGGGCGTCCCGCGGACGCCGCCTGCGCCGGGATGCCGATGCCGCGGCCGTCGCCGTTGCCGTCGCACGCCGGGCCGACCGCAATTCCGGGACCGCGCCGGAAGCGGATATCCCGTGGGTGCCGCCGCCCGGGACACGGGCGCGGCTTCCCGACCTGATTCTGGTGGACGGCGGACGCGGCCAACTCAACGCCGCGTGCGCCGAGCTGTCCGCCCTGGGACTCGGGAGCATTCCCATCCTGGGCCTGGCCAAGGAAAATGAAGAGATCCATCTGCCAAACCGCCCCGAGCCGCTGCGGCTTGGGCTCGACAGTCCGGCCGTGAAGCTTCTGCAGCGGGTGCGGGACGAAGCCCACCGGTTCGCCAACACCTACAACGCGCAACTGCGGTTGCGACGCATTTCGGAAAGCCTGCTCGACGAGTTCCCGGGCATTGGCGAAACACGGAAGCGGGCCCTGCTGAAGCGATTCGGTTCCGTCCAGCGCCTGCGCCGTGCCACCCGCGAGGAGATTGAGGAGATTCCCGGCTTTGGTGGCGCGCTGGCCGGCGAACTGCAGGCGTTCCTCGCCGCCCGGTGATCGGGCCGGATCGCTGTTGTCTCCCGCGTCGTTTCCAGATTGAAGTGCCCCTCCGGACGATCATGCTCCGCAGCGGCCATCGCATTCCGCAAAGTGACTGCCAGGATTCCCAGCAAGTCCATGCCCGTCACCTGGCGCGAGCGGCTCGCGTTCGAGATTCGGGACCACCGCTTCCGCATATGCGATGTGGTCCTTGCAGCCGCAATTCGCGGCGACCTGGAGCCCGCGCTCGACGAAACCCGCCGCCGCCTCCAGCAGGAAGCCCTTGCGGCGGCCGAGGGGCGTGAGGCCGACATCGAGGCGGTCGAAGCGTTGATGGACGAATTCCGTTACGCCCATGGCCTGGTCACCGTTGAGGAAACGGAACAATGGCTCGACCAGTTTGGCCTGACGACCGACGACCTCAGCGATCATTTCGTCCGAAGGCACTGGCGTCCGCCGGCCGGGATGTTTCCCGAGCGCGTCAAGCTATCCGACGAGGCCGTGGCAGGCGCCTGGGCGCCGGACCTGGTCCTGTCCGGAGGCTTCCACACCTTCGCGCGGCGTTTCGCCCGGGAGCAGGTGGCGCGCCTCCTGACCCCGAAGGTGGCCGGATCCGATCCCGCGCTTGTGGAGGCGTTCCGGTTGGCCCGCGGGATTGGAGCCGACGCCTTCGAAACCTGGTGTCGGAATCTCGAACTCGGTCCGGCAATGCGGGACGACGTGCTGGCGGGGCAGCAGGCGATGGAACGGGTCCGGCAGGACCTGCGGGCCCCGGCCCGGCAGGCGGAGGGCCTGCTGGAGATCCGCAGCCGCTTGGTGCGGATGGACCTGTTGGTGGCCGAGTTCGATTCGGAGACGGCGGCCCAGGAGGCCTACCTGTGCGTGACCGCGGACGGCATGAGCCTCGAGGCCGTGGCCGCAGAATCCGGCTCCCCGCTGTCCACCCGTTCAGCCGCGGTCGGCGCGTATCCCGAGTCCTGGCACCCGCACCTGGCCGGAGCCCTTCCCGGCCGAACCCTGCACCCGCCATCCGAAGGAGGACGGCATTGCGTCTGCCGGGTGTTGGATGAGGAGGAACCGGTGCTCTCCGACCCGGCCGTGGCCGACGCCGTGGAAGCGCTGCTGATGAACCGCCACCTCGGTCGCCTGGAGAAACGGGAGGTGCGGTGGCACGTCCCCATGGGGGACACCGCATGACGCCCCGGGCCGAGGAAATCCTGCGCACCACGTCCTTCGCGCGATTCCTGCAGCCGGCGCACCTCGAGGAGGTACGCGACCGCTTCCAGCTCATCCACTACGACTTCGGCGACACGATCATCCGGCAGGGAGAGGCGGCGGACGCCTTTTACGTGCTGATCACCGGCAGGGCGCGGGTGCTGAAGGAGCAGGCGGACGGAAGCGAGGTGACACTCTTCCGCCTCCAACCGGGCCACGAATTCGGCGAGAGCGCGCTGCTCCAGAGCCAGCCACGCACCACCACCGTCCGGTGCAGCACCGCCGCCGACGTCCTGCGGCTGGGCCGGGTGGATTTCCAGGAGCTGGTGGCGCGGTATCCCGACCTGCTGCACTCCCTGGAGCTGCTCTCGCGCTGGCGGGCGCTGCACAGCTTTCTTTACACGTACAGCCACTTTGGGCGCCTGCCCGCACCCGCGCTGCGAGCACTCATAGACCGGCTGAAGCCCGTCGAGTTTCCCAAGGGAGCGACCCTGATCCGGCAGGGGGATCCGGCCGGCCCGATGTACATCGTGCGGGAGGGCCGGGTGCGGATCTTTACCGGCCCCCCGGATCGCGCCGTCAATGTGGCCTTCTTCCGGGAAGGCGACTATTTTGGGGAGCTGTCGGTGCTCACCGGGGAGCCCAGGGCCGCCAGCGTTGAGGCGGCCTCCGACTGCCGCCTGCTGTCCCTGTCCCCGGAGGACGTCGCCGATCTGGATCGGCAGTTCCCTGAAATCGAACGGCTCCTCGTGGAGCGCCGCGCCCTGTACGAGGCCAAAGCCCGCGCACGGCTGCCTCTGGATTTCGCCCAGGAACTGCTTCCGGCAGGCACCGAGGAACGTCCGGAGGCCCACCCGGAGGCCGCGGACACCGAGGAGCCGTTCGCGGATGAGCGGGGGCTCTTCCGAAGTCGCAAAGGGCGGATCCGGCGGATCCCGCTGGTGCAGCAGATTGACGAGATGGACTGCGGCGCCGCCTGCCTCGCGATGGTGTGCCGGCATTTCGGGCGGCGGGTGAACCTCGCGCGCATCCGCGAGCTGTGCCACGTGGGACCGGACGGCACCAGCCTCGAGGCCCTGTGCTCGGCCGCGACGGAGCTCGGGTTGGCGGCACGCGGGGTCAAGGCGTCGCGACGCCATCTGGACCAGATGCCGCTCCCGGCCATCGCGCACTGGGAAGGCCGCCACTGGCTCGTGGTGGAGCACGTCTCCGAAACCCATGTCTGGCTGGTGGATCCCGCCACGGGACATCGCAAGGTCCCGCGGGCCGAGTTCAGCGAATTGTGGTCGGGGTACGTCGCCCTGTTTGACTACACCGAGGCGTTCGAACGGGCCCCCGAAGGCGGCGGTTCATGGGCCTGGATGCTTCCGTTCCTCGCCCGGCATCGAGGCACCTTCCTCCAGGCGCTGCTCTTGGCGCTCGCGGTGACCGCGCTGCAACTGGTGCTGCCCGTGGGCACCCAGGTGGTGGTGGATCGCGTGATCGTGGACCAGGAACTGGATCTCCTCCGCCAGGTGATCCTGGGCATGGCCGCCGCGCTGGCGGGACTGGTCGCCTGCAACCTCCTCCAGAAATACCTGCTGAGCTTCGCGACGGTGCAGGTGGACTGCGCCATCCTGGATTACCTGACACGCCGACTGCTCGACCTGCCCATGGCGTACTTCAACAACCGGCGCACCGGAGACATCCAGCGCCGGCTGGATGGCGCCCGGGAAATCCGGGAGTTCGTGGTCGAGCACGGCATCGGCAGCCTGCTGGCGCTGATCCAATTCACGGGGTGCGTGCTCCTGATGGCGCTGTACAGCATCCCGCTCACGCTGGTCTTCCTTGCGACGCTCCCGCTCTACCTCGGGCTCATGGGATTCTCCCGGCGGGTGCTGCGGCCGCTGTTCGCGCGGCTGGAGGCCAGCCATTCACGGTACAGCTCGTACCAGATTGATGCGATCAAGGGCATCGAGGCGGTGAAGGCCTCGGCGGCGGAGCCCGCCTTTCGCGAGGCCCTGCTGGCGCAGTTTCTCAGCGTGTCCCAGGGCCTGCTCCGGGGCAGCTTCATCATGATGTCCTACCAGAGCGCGATCCAGATCCTCGGATTGCTGTCGGGGGGCCTGTTCCTGTGGTTCGGCGCGCATCTGGTGGTCGAGGGCAGCCTCACCGTGGGGCGGTTTGTGGCGTTCAACACCCTGCTGGCCATGGCCGCAAATGCGATCTTCCGAACGCTCGGGGTCTGGGACCACCTGCAGTGGATGACCGTGCTGCTGAACCGCCTTGGGGACCTCTTCGAGTCCGAGCCCGAGCAGGGCCGGGATCGGTCGCGCCTCAAGCCGGTGCCGTCCCTGGAGGGACAGGTGGAGTTCCGGAACGTCGGGTTCCGCTACGGGGGGCCCGAGTCGCCGGCCATCCTCTCCGGCATCAACCTGCGGGTCGCCCCCGGCAAGACCGTGGCCATCGTGGGCCGCAGCGGCTCCGGCAAGACCACCCTGGTCAAGCTGCTGGCCGGACTGGTGCAGCCCACCGAGGGCAGCATCCTGTACGACAACGTGGACCTGCAAACCGTCAACCTGCGCGACCTGCGCCGGCGCATCGGGATCGTGCTTCAGGAGAACCACATCTTTTCGGACACCATCCTCCGCAACGTCGCCTTCGGGGACCGGGAACCGGACTTCGAGCGTGTCCTGCGGGCCACCCACCTTGCGAACGCCCACGACTTTATCTCCCGCCTGCCCCTCGGCTATGAGACGCGCATCGGCGAGTCCGGAATCGCGCTCTCCGGCGGCCAGCGGCAGCGCATCGCCATCGCCCGCGCCCTGTACCGGGACCCGCCGGTGCTCATCTTTGACGAGGCGACCAGCGCACTGGATACGGAGTCCGAACGGGCCATCCAGGACAATCTGCGACAGGTGCTGGAGGACCGGACCAGCTTCGTCATCGCCCACCGGCTCAGCACGGTGCGGGACGCCGACCACATTGTGGTCCTCGACCGCGGGCGCATCGTGGAGTCGGGCACCCATGAGGAACTGATCGCCGGGCGCGGCCTCTACTTCCACCTGTGCAGCCAGCAGCTCGCCCTGTGACCCTCCCGGCCCTCCAGTGACCCCGAGACTTTCCCAAACCCTGCCGCCGACCGATGCCACGGACTGGCTGCCCGACCAGCCGCCGCCGCGATGGTCGCGACTGGCCGCCTCGCTGCTCCTCGGCCTCTTCACCATCGCGATGATCTCCGCGTGGATGATCCGGCTGCCCGAAACGGTTCGGTGCCGGTTCAAGCTGGTGCCCGCCGGTGGCGCCGACCCGATCCAGTCCCCGGTGCAGGGCGTGCTGGCCGAGGTCCGGGTGGCCGAGGGCCAGGAGGTGGAGGAGGGATCCACGCTGCTCGTGGTCCGGTCCGACGAGGTGCTGACCTGGCAGACGGCGCTGCGCGGCGCCGAGGAGGACCTCCGGGCGATGGAGGAACGGGCGCGCCGTTCCGAGGAGGCCCACCGATCGCTGCTGGAGATCAACACCGCCGGTCACGAGCAACTGGCCCAGGAGCGCAGCTTTCGGGAGCGCTACCGGGACACCGTGAAGGATTTCGTGCGCCGGACCCGCGAACTGCGGGACCTGCTCCTGATCTCCGAGGTGGAACTGCTGCGATCCGAACTCGACCTCGCCGCCGCGGAGAAGGACCTCAACATTTCCGGTCAGTCGCTGCACAAGAACCTGCTGGAGCGGACCCGTCTCGAAACGGAACGCAGCCTGCAGCGCAGCGAGGAACTGGCGGCGATGGAGAAATTCCGCGTCATGGCGGCCAGCCTCCGCGAGCGGCTGTTGAACTGCGAATCCGGCAGCCTGCTGGTCCGGGCCCCCTACCGGGCGGTGGTCGTCGCCGTGGCCCGTCAGAATGCGGGCGGCGTGGTCCATCCCGGTATCGAGCTCTGCCAGCTGGCCCGCGTCGAGGGCACCCCTGTGGTCGCGCTCACGCTGCCGCAGGGTGGGCTGGATCAGGTCGCCCCCGGCCAGACCGCCCGCCTGTTCTTCGACGCCTTCCCCTACCAGCGCTACGGAACCCTGCCCTCGCAGATTGACTGGGTCAGCCTGTCGGCAGTGGCGTCCGCCGGGGACCTGGAATTTCGCGGACGCGCCCGCCTCGAGCAGACCGGATTCCGCGTACGGGACACCCTCATACCGGTCCGCGCGGGCATGGTGGGCGAGGCCCGCATCCGGGTGGGGGAACGGTCCCTGATCGAGTACGCCTTTGAGCCCCTCAAGGCCCTCCGCGAACGCGCACGCTGAGCCGCCGGCACGGGCCGGCCGGGTCAGCGGGCTGCAGGACGATCCAGCCAGCGGTCGAAATTCGCCGAGCGCCATTCCTCCAGCGAATCCCCGGGCAGGCGCATCCAGAGAAAGGCCGCTCCCGCATTCCGGGCGAGGACCGCCCCCCGCGACGTCCCAAGCACACTCAACTGCGTGCAGAGCACATCTGCCCGCATCCCACTCCGGGCGATGACCGTGACGAGGCTGTGGTCGGTCATCGCCTGGCCGGTTCGCGGATCCACGATGTGCGAGAAACGGCGCCCGCCCACCTCGACCCGCTGAAACGTGTCGCCGGAGGTGGCGAGGGCCTCGTTGCGGATCCGCACATGTCGAGGTGCCGGCGATCGCGGGTCGTCAAACACGCCGACCTGGACGCGCCAGCCACGGGTTCCCGGTGGCGCCCCGCCCGCAACCAGGTCGCCGCCTCCGGCAACCAGAAATCTGCGAACGCCCAAGTGGCGCAACGTCCGGGCCGCCTCGTCCAAGGCATATCCCTTGGCAATGCCTCCGAGGTCCAGACGCATTCCGGGCAGCCCCAGCCGCGCCTCCCAGACGCCGCCCGTGCGACGCAGTTCCACGTGATTCCAACCCACCGCCGCACGGGCCTGTTCCAGCCGGGATTCCGAAGGCAATTCGCGCTGCCGCCGCGCCCGCTTCCAAATCTGGACAAGCGGTCCCACGGTGACGTCAAAGGCGCCGTCTGACTCCCGGGATGCCACCGCCGCCGCCCGAAGCACGCGGGCCAGATCGGAACTCAGTGGCACCCACCGGCCACTTCCGGACGTGCTCGAAAGCCGGCTCAACTCGGAGGCTTCGTCATAGTCGCTGAGGATTCCATTCAGCGCCGCGATCCGGTCGAACGCCGCACCGGCCGCCCGTTCGGCCCGAGGCGCATCGGGTGCGTAGAGCACAATCCGGAACGGCAGCCCCATCGCGGCACGTTCGAACTCGTAACGTTCGACCGCCGCCTTCACGGGCAGGAGGGCCAGCACCAGACCGGCAAGGGCCGTGAGCCACGGACAGCGGCCCCCGCTCACAGGAGCCTCTCCCGAAGCTGCGCGACCGTTGCGGTCCCGGTGGTGCCGAGCTGATGCACCACCACGCTGGCCGCGGCCATCGCCAGCTCCATGGCCTCCACCAAACCGGCACCGGCGGCCAGCGCTGCGGCCAGGTTTGCGGTGACGGCGTCCCCGGCACCCACGATATCAATGTCGCCCCGGGCCGGAAACGCCGGCACATGGGCCGATTCCCCTTCGGGCTGCGCACCCACGATGCCGCGGTCTGCCAGGGTCACAAACGCCGGACGGGCATTGGCCCGGGCCAGGTCGGCACACGCCGCACGGATGTCCGCCAGGGCATCCATCCGACGTCCGGTCAGTGCCGCCAGTTCCTGCAGGTTCATCTTCCAGATCAACGGCGGCCACCCGGCGAGGCCCCGACGGCTGTCCCCCAGCACGGGAAGCTCCGGCCGCTCCCGGGACAGGCGGGACAGGCGCTCACGGAACCGGGTGGTGACCACTCCGGACTCCGGCACGTCCACCTGATCCATCACGATCACCCCGTCCGCCGCATCAGCCGCCGCTTCAAGGGATGCCATCAGGCGCTCCTCGAGTGCGGTCGGCGTGGGGGTCCAGTTCTTCAAATCCAGCCGGTTCAACTCACGCGGCGGATGATCCGGGGCGCAGACCAACGGCTTGGTGTAGGTGAAGGTGTGCCGCCCGTCCGCCGTGTGGAACCCCTCCAAACACACTCCGGGCAGGGCCTGAAGCGCACGGCGCAATTCCCAACCCTCCCCGTCGTCGCCACAAACACCCACCGGCACCAGCCGACCCACCCCGAGGGCTGCCAGGTTGCCCAAAATGGTCCCTGCGGCCCCCGGCTGGCATCGCACCCGCAGGATGTTGTGCACCTCAAGGCCCGTCTCAATCGAGATCTCCGATCGCGCCGGATCCAGCTCGAAATACCGGTCGAGGCAGAAGTCGCCTGCGACCAGGAGGCGCAACTGCGGGTAGCGGGACGTGAGGCTGGCAAAGCGGTCCGGAGACACGCGCAAATTGGAACACCGGACCCTGCCACAATGCCAGTCTCGGCGAGTTCCACGGGGCGGTTCTGCATTCTGCGCAGTCCACAGCAGATCTGCCTCCTGCGCCCGCCCGCGCCAGGACCTGCGGAGAGCTGCACAGACCCGCCGCTCCGAATCCAGAACGTCGTTCGAAATGGGCGCGGGGGGGGTGCGACGCAGGCCCATTGGGCGCTCGACGGGTCCCGACACCGCTTTACGATTCTCCAGGGCCGACCCCGGAGCATCCCGGGGCCGCTCCACGACTCCACGCATGATCCGCCCGCTGCTCCAGGACGACGCCCTGCTTGCCGACATCGCTGCCGCACGCGCGCTTCCCGGTCAACTCCACCTGTGGTGGCTTGGACAAAGCGGCTTCCTGATCCTGCACCAGGACCGTTGCCTGTTGCTCGACCCGTACCTCTCCGACTCGTTGACCCAAAAGTACGCGGGCACCGACAAACCGCACGTTCGCATTTCCGAACGGGTGATCGCACCGGAACGACTGGATTTTGTGGATGTGGTGACCTCCTCGCACGGTCACACGGACCATCTGGATCCCGAGACCCTCCGCCCACTGGCGCGCGTCAATTCGCGGCTGGTCCTCGTGGGTCCAGAGTCCATCCGCGGCCCGGCCCGGGAGCGCTCGGGGCTGCCCGACGACCGGATCCTGGGCCTGGATGCCCTGGAGGCGCCGACGGATGGAACCGGTCGCGTCCCCGGCGAGACCACCATTGCCGGGTTCCGGATCCGCGCGGTTCCCGCGGCGCACGAGTCGCTGGATCGCGACGCGGCCGGACATCTCCTGTACCTTGGCTATCTCATCGAGACCGGCCCCTTCACCGTGTATTGCTCCGGGGACACGGTGCTTTACCCGGGAATGGTCGCACGGCTGCGCGGTCGTCGTCCCACGGTGGCCCTGCTGCCCATCAACGGTCGGGCCCCGGAACGGCGTGTCGCGGGGAACCTCTCGGGACGGGAGGCTGCCCAACTGGCCCGGGCCATCCAGGCGGGATGTGTGATCCCCTGCCACTACGACCTGTTCGCCTTCAACACCGCGTCGCCGGACGCCTTTGCGGAAACGTGCCGTTGGCTCGGGCAGCCGGCGGCGGTGCTGCGCCTTGGCGAACGGTGGTCGGTCACCCACGTCCCGTCGCGGTGATGCGATGGGGCGGACAAAGGGCGTGGTCAAGGGCGGCGCCGCCACAGATTTCACCGTGTTCGCAACTTCGGCCGCCGGGCGAGTGGTGTCGCTGCCGGGAGATGGAGGAAATTCCAACGGGCGGGGACTTCCCGCGTTCCCTAAAGGGTTGCATCCGAGCGCAACGGGACTGAAGCGGGTCGCGGCGGAACACGACCCTGCCCATCGGGGGGAGCGGACGTGAATTCCGGCGCGTCGCGGAGTGCTGCCACGACAGCGGCGTCGGCCGCCGGGAACGCGTAGGCGTCCAATTCCGCGGCCGTCACCCAGGCGACCGCCGCGCACCCAATCGGGCGTGGCTCACCCTCCATGAGCGAGCACACGTAAAACCGAAGGCGCACCGTCCGTTCCGGGTAGGCGTGGGTGACTTCGGAAACCAGACGGCCCACGCGAATCGCAATCCCAAGCTCCTCGCGCAGTTCGCGGACGAGGCACGACTCCCAGGTCTCTCCGGGTTCCCGCTTTCCCCCGGGGAATTCCCACAACCCGCCAAGGTGGGCGCCCTCGGGCCGCTGCGCGATCAGCAGGCGTCCGGCGCGGAACACCAATCCCGCCGATACCGGGATTGCCGGGGAACCCTTCATCCAGGCCAGAACTCTGAACCCGCGGCTGCTCCCAAGGGTCACCGGCCGCGGCCGATGCTCTTGTAGATGAACCCCAGGCGCTCCATTTCGTCCGGATCGAACAGGTTGCGACCGTCAATGACGATGGGGGTGTTCATCACACGGCGGGTGCGGGCGAGATCCAACCGGGTGAATTGCGGCCATTCGGTGGCGATCACCAGGGCATCGCAACCCTCGGGTACGTCGTCCTGGGCCTCCACGTAGGTCACCTGGGCTCCTTCCGGGAGCAGGGCCCGAGCCTTCTCCATGGCCTGGGGGTCATGCACCCTCAGGTGCGCACCGTCCCGGAGCAGGCGCTGGCACACTTCGATGGCCGGCGAGGTGCGCACATCGTCGGTGTTCTGCTTGAAGGCCAGCCCCAGGACCCCGATCTGCTTGTCCTTCACGACCCAGAGCGTGTCGGTGATCTTCTTGAGGAAGCGGTCCATCTGCCCCTCGTTGATCCGCTGCACCTCCCGCAGCAGCCGGAAGTCGTACCCGAGCTGGTTGGAGATCTCGATAAACGCGGACAGGTCCTTGGGAAAGCAGGACCCTCCGAACCCGAGGCCGGCCTGCAGGAACCGGGTGCCGATGCGAACGTCCAGGCCCATGCCGCGGGTCACCTCCTGCACATTGGCCCCGGCGGCCTCGCAAATGACCGACAGGGCGTTTGCATAAGAGATTTTCAACGCCAGGAACGAGTTGGCCGCATGCTTGATCAGTTCCGCGGAATTGGTGTCGGTGACGATGATCGGCGCGCCAAACGGTTCATAGAGCTCGCGCATTGCCGTCACTGGACGCTGGCTGCCCACGCCAATCACAATCCGGTCGGGCTTCATCAGGTCCTCCACGGCGAAGCCCTCCCGGAGAAACTCCGGATTGCTCACGACATCGAACTCCACGCGTGCCTTGCAGTAGCGGCGGATGGTCTCCGCCACCTTCTCCGCCGTTTTCACCGGCACCGTGCTCTTGTCCACGATGATCCGGTAGGCGGTGAGCTGGGAGGCAATTTCGCGGGCGACCCCCTCGATGAAGCTGAGGTCCACCGAGCCGTCGGGCTGGGGCGGTGTGGGCACCGCGATGAAAATGATGTCGGCATCGGCAACGCCCTCGGCGGTCGAGTGGGAGAACCGCAGGCGGCCCGCGGCCACGTTGCGCCCGACGAGCTCCTCCAGGCCCGGCTCATAGATCGGGATGCCGCCCTGCTGCAGCAGTTCGATCTTCTTCGGGTCCTTGTCCACGCAGATCACCTGGTGGCCCACCTCGGCAAAGCAGGTGCCGGTGACCAGGCCAACGTATCCGGTCCCGATGATCGTGATGCGTGCGCTCTTCATGAATTGGAAATGTCAGCCCGGACCGGAGTGGCGCCTGGCACCCCGGCGCCGGGGAAATCACGGCACCAGAGTCCCCGGATCCGCCGACACCGGCGGGGCGACCACCCGCACCTCGTTGGTGGATACCAGGGGCACATCCAGTTCGGGATGCGCCGCAAGCAGCCGGCCGCGGGCGGCTGCTGCGAGCTCCTGGTACCCGACCGCGTAGGGGTCCTTCAGGATGTCCTCGAGCAGTCCGAGCGCCTGCGAAGGCTGGGTCCCCTCAATGAGGCGGGCCTTGGCGAGGCGCGCCTGCAGCGCGGGAGCACCGGAAGGAAACAAGCTGATGACCCGGTCATAGGCGGTCACCGCGTCCGAGGCCCGGCCCTGGGCGTCCAGGCTCGAAGCGACCCCCAGCAGCGCGCTGCCCAGCAGGGGCCCGTTCGGCTGGGCCTCCTCGACCGCGGCAAACTCGCCCTGGGCCTCCGCAAACTTCCCATCGGCAAACAACTGGCCGGACGCCAGCAGGCGCGCCTGAACGGCCGGGCGTGTGCCGGCGAACCGCCGGCTCAGGTCCAGGAGCTTCTGAGGATCCAGGGGCGCGGGTTCCTGACCGGGGCCGGTCGGGGGCGTCAGGGCCAGCAACGCCGCGGAGGCGGAGGTCGCCACCGAATGCCGACGCGCCCGCACCACCATCAGCACGATCACCAGCACGCAGACGATGCCGAGCGTGCCCAGAATGCGAACCCGGTTGAGCTCAAACCAGGTGACCAGATCGAATGGGGGCTCGGCACCCGCGGCCGGGGCATGCGGGGACGGCGTAGGCATCTGCGAACTCATAAAGCGCAGCGGATCATTCGGGGGAGAAGTCAAAAAACAAGGGGTAAAGCAGGTGAAGTCCTGCATTCCCCGTTTGAAATCGGGGCCCTGCCTATTTGAGGGTGCCCGGGTGTCCGGGGTCGTACTCAACGCAGCGTCGCTGCTGGTCGCGGCGCTGTGGGGTGCCGGGTTGGGCGGCACCCTGTCCGCCCGCCGCCAGCATCAGGTGAGGCTCCTGCTCACCGTCCTGACCGTCCTGACCGGACTGGCCATCATGGTTTCCGTCCTCCCCATGCGACCCGCGGGAGCGGCATGGCTTCTGGTCATGGGGATTGCCGGACTCGGCCTCGGCAGCTTGATCGGGCACCTGTTCGGATTCCAACGCCGCCTGTCCGCACTGCTCGCATGGGCCAGCGCCGGACGTTCGCCTGCGGGCACGGGCTTTCCCGCCGAGGCGGTGATCTTCGCGGTCAATCCCCTGGGCCTGGCCGGGTCCGTTCTCGCCGGCTGGACCGGCGACTGGCGCCTGCTGGCCCTGAAAAGCCTGCTCGATGCGCTCGCTGCCCATGGCATGGCCGCCGCAGGCAGCCGGACCGTGGCCCTCGCCGCAATCCCGCTGCTGGCACTGCAGGGGACGCTGGCCGTGGCCGCAACGGCCGCGAGCCGCAGATTTCCCGACCCGGCCCTCGGCGCCGCCCTCGCGATCGCCGCCGGTCTGATTCTCCTCACAGCCGTCCCCGTGGTCCTGGGGGTCCGACGGGTCCCGCTTGCCAACTACCTGCCGTCCCTCGCGCTGACGCCGCTCCTCGCCATGATCTGGCGATGAGTCGGGCCCCATCCGCTCACGCCACCCCGGAGGCCCCTCCCCGACCCCGTCGCCTGGCCGAAAGGGCCAGCATTGCCAGGATCGCAGCGAAGGGCAGCAGCGAGAGCAAATTGGCGTACGGCCCGGACAGGAAGGGATTGTGCTGCGCCGACCAGGAGGTGATGGCCCGGTCGGCGTTCTCCAGGACGCCGGCCATGAACGCGATGACGATGCCGGCAATGCTGCCTCCGGCGATGTACCCGGAAGCCATCAGCACCCCGGGCGAGCGGTCACTCTCGGCGGCGATCTCCTCCGGCCCCAGGCCGGCATTGACCAGACGCGGACGCTCCCGCCGGTCCACCCACCACCGGATCGCGCCTCCGGCGAAGATGCCGAGGGACACCGACACCGGCAGATATACCCCGACGGCAAAGGCCAGGGAATTGATTCCCGCAAGTTCCAGCGTCAGGGCGATCATGACCCCGAGGATCACGAGTTCCCAAGGCAGCTGGCGGTCCAGGATACCCTTGATGATGTAGCTCACGAGGACCGCCTTGGGTGCGTCGAACTTGCGCACCGCCGAGCCGTCGGGGCGTTCCGTGTACGTTCCGTTGATTCCCGGATCCACCAGCCAGACCGGAGTTCCGCTGGCGTCCACAAGGAACTTCCGGGCCGATCCGGTGGTCATGTCCTGCCAGACGAAATACTCCTGCAGGTCGTTGGACGCCTGGGGACCGGTCCGTCGCTCCCTCGGAAGCGACGGCAGCCGTTCTGCCGGCACCCGCAGCGACGGAGCCACCTCCATGGCGTCCACGTAGGTGATCGCGCTGCGGTTGAGCCCGAGCAGGATCGGCCCCAGGGCCAGAGCAGACACCAGGGCTCCGAGGAGGATGGCGATCTGCTGACGCCGCGGGGTCCCGCCCACCAGGTAGCCGGTCTTGAGATCCTGAGAGGTCGTGCCGCCGTTGGAACAGGCGATGCAGACGATCGCCCCCACGGACAGTGCGGTAACGTAGTACGCCTTGCCGGTCCAGCCCACCGCCAGGAAGGCCAGGCAGGTGACCAGGAGGGTGGCGATCGTCATGCCGGACACCGGATTGGACGAGGACCCGATCTCACCGGTCAAACGCGAGGAGACGGTGACGAAGAGGAAGCCCAGAAAGACGATGAGGGCCGCCCCCAGAAGGTTCATGTGCAGGGGGGGCGCGAGGGTGATCGCCGTGAGCAGGGCCACGATGCCAATGCCCACCCACTTGAGCGGCAAATCCTGAGCCGTGCGCCGGGTGCCCACGCTTCCGTTGCGGCGGGCGGCCGCCAGGTCAAGCACCCCGAGCTTGATTCCGTGCCAGATGGTGGGCAGGGAGCGCAGCAGGCTGATCAGGCCACCGGCCGCCACGGCCCCGGCCCCGACGTAGAGGATGTAGGCGCCACGGACCTCGTTGGGGGACATCTCGCTGATCAACCGGGTCCCCGGAGCGAGCACCTCGCCCAGATCCTCCCCGAAAAACTTGATCAGTGGAATGAGCACCAGGTAGCTGAGGAAACCGCCCGCCGCCATGATGCCACCGATGCGCGGTCCGATGATGTAGCCGACACCCACCATTTCCGGGGAGACTTCCACGCCGACGGACCCGCCGCGCAACGGGGCGCCAAACACACGTTCGGGGACATCCTTCCACAGTTTGAACGCCACATTCGCCGTCTTGTAGAGCAGACCGATCGCGAATCCCGCCAGGATCGTGCGGGCGTCAATCCGGTGT
The DNA here is from genome assembly GCA_019634635.1 of Verrucomicrobiia bacterium. NCBI lineage: Bacteria > Pseudomonadati > Verrucomicrobiota > Verrucomicrobiia > Verrucomicrobiia bacterium. Next base: position 43,040 of record JAHCBB010000031.1, on the reverse strand, counting down.
CCCTCCCCTCGGCTGACATGGGCCGGATCCGCCGCCTCGCGCGACTCGTGTCCGGCACCGGCCTTCAGAACCTCCGCGCACGCCGTTCCCTCGGGATACTTCAACAGTCCGTGCTGCTGCACGATGAGGGCCCGGCGCAGCGGGATCATCATCAGGATGCCCAGCAATCCGCCCAGCACCCCCACCAGCAGTACGCGACTGATCTCCAGATCAAATCCCAGGATCAGGATGGCCGGCATCGTCACGCCGACGCCGAAGGCGATGGATTCACCAGCGGATCCCGCGGTCTGGGCGATATTGTGCTCCAGGATGGTGGCATCGCGCCCTCCCAGGCGGGACCATACCTTGAAGAGCGCAATTGAGATGACCGCGACGGGGATGCTGGCGCTCACCGTCAGTCCGACCTTGAGGGTGAGATACAGGGAGGACGCCCCAAAGACCACGCCCAGGAGCGTTCCCACGATCAGAGAACGGACCGTGAACTCCCGCAACGACGTCTGGTCCGGGATGTAGGGTCGGAACGGGACTTTCGGGGCGGCGGCCATGTCGGCGCGCACCCTGCCGAATCCCCCCCGGTCAGGCAACGCAGGCGATGCCCGCTCCACTCCGCCCGATCCATCCCGCGCGTGCCTCCGAACCCTCAGCGGGAGGACCTCGCGGACCGCATTGATTGTGCCGCCGTGCTCGCGGCGATCAACGGTGATGGAGCGGTCTTGCGCGGGCGAAGCCACCCGGCGGATAGTGCAAACTCAATTTCGACAGCACCATGACACCACATCTGCCCCGGCTCCTCACGTCCGCGTGCCTCGTTCTCTGCGCCATGCCTGTCTCGGCACAGGAGTGGCCGGAATGGCGTGGTCCGACGGCTCAAGGCCACGCCCGAACCGCCGGCCTGCCGGTACGCTGGGGGGAGTCCAGCAACGTGGTCTGGAAGACGCCGGTGCCGGGACGGGGGTGGTCCTCACCCGTCCTTGAAGGCGGTGAGATCTGGCTCACCACGGCCATCGAGCGTGCGGCCCGTCCGGAGGACGCCGAGCGCCGGGCGAAGGCCAGCAGCAACCGTCAGCCCCTGACGGTCCTGGACCACCTGGAGCTGCGGGCGATCGCACTGGACCGGAACACGGGCCGCCTGAAGCACGATGTGCTGCTCCTGACCGAGAATGAGCCCCAATTGATTCACGAGCTGAACAGCTACGCCTCACCCTCTCCGGTGCTTGAGGATGGCCGGCTGTATTGTCACTTCGGGACGTTCGGGACGGCCTGTGTGGACACCCGCACCACCCGCGTGCTGTGGACCAACACCTCGTTGCGGATCCAACACGAAAACGGGCCGGGAAGTTCGCCGGTGGTCTGGCAGGATCGGCTTGTCGTTCACCTCGATGGCAGCGATTCCCAATCCATCGCGGCGTTGGACACACGGACCGGTCAAACGGTTTGGCGGACGGCCCGTTCCGGGGCACTGCGTGAGAATCCGCAGACGCGAAAATCCTACGCGACACCGCTCCTCCTCGAGGTGGCGGGCCGGGTGCAGCTCTTCTCGGCGGGTGCGGACTGGCTCTTCGGATACGATCCCCAGGACGGCCGCGAGCTGTGGAAGCTGGGTTTTGGCGCTCCAGGATACTCGCTGTCCTCCCGGCCGGTCGCCGGTGGCGGACGGTTCTTCACCAGCACTGGCTTCGACGAGCCGGCACTTCTGGCCGTCGGCTATGCGGCGGGGCGGGATCCGGAGATCCTGTGGCGGTATTCCCGGGGTGTTCCGACGATGTCCTCCTTGTTGCTGGTCGGGAAGGAGCTGTATTTCGTGAGCGACTCTGGGGGGATCCTGACCTGCCTGGATGCCGCCTCCGGCAGGGAGCACTACCGCGAGCGGCTGGGGGGAAACCACAGCGCCTCACCCATCCTGGCGGACGGCAGAATCTACCTGCCCAGCCGGGAAGGAATCACCTCGGTGATCACACCAGGCGTCTCCTTCGAGCTGATCGCCCAAAACCAGCTGGACGGCCGGATCATGGCGTCGCCGGCGGCCGTCGACGGAGCGCTCTTTGTTCGAACCGACACGGCCATGTATCGCATCGGGCAGGCTTCCCCCTGAAGGCTTGAGGCGCACCCCGCTTGATGGTGGCCGGAGATTTTGGGGTGACAACGAACGCTTCCAAACACGGCGTCGTTTGACCGACGCATCGAAGGGGCCCTGTTTTCAGAAAGGCTCTCAATCGCCAGGCGGACGATGGGTGCGGGCACCGTCTGATTCGCCGACACGCTGCCGGCGTCGCGGCTCGGGCTGGGTGACGAATGCGGCGATCTCCCGGGCGGCCCTGGTTTCGATTCCGGACTTCTGGAGAAAGCCCAGATCGCGAAACCAGTCCACAAACCGGTGCTGCCACGTCCCAAACGGAATCCCGTTGCGGTCCGACAGGCCGCCGCTCATGCGGCTGCCATCCGGAAGCGGGTCGCCGGGATGACGCCCATTGCCGTAAATGTGCATCTCCACGTTCGGGATGCCCGCGTCGAGCATCGCGGCGAAATACTCGTTCGCCCAGATCGCGTGAACCCGGTCGCCCGCTCCAGCGCAGGTGATGAACGCCGGGGGCGTATTGCGCGGAATGTCCGGCGTCGCTCCCCGGGCGAACGGCGTCGGGCCAGGATAGATGATGCCCACGAAATCCGGCCGCGACGAAACCCCGGCCAGCGGATCACCCGCGACGTTGTTGGTCCGGTCGAACTCGTCAAACAGAATGGCCGCAGGGGACGCCAGTTCCGCGCCCGCGGAGAAGCCCATGATGCCGATCTTATTCGGGTCAATGCCCCACGCTCCGGCGTTCGCGCGGACGAGGCGGATGGCCTGGAGCGCGTCCCGGACTGCATCCACCTTCGCGTCGTAGCCGTCGGCCCGGAGGCGGTTGCGCAGGATGACCGTGTTGACCCCGTAGTTGAAGAAGTACGGGACGAAGTCCGCACCCTCCGTGCCCACGTTCAGTGTCCGGTGGCCGCCACCCGCCGCCAGGATGACGGCGGCACCGGTGTTGATCCCGCCCTCGACGGTATGCACCTCAATGGATGGATTGTGGATGTTGGTGATCCAACTGATGCGTCCCGGCACCGCCTGGCTCATCCGGTAGAACTCCGCTTCTCGCACGCGTTCCGCGTTGAGGTAATGGGAGCCGGGCGAATAAAGCGGCACCACCACACCGCCCTGGACAATGGGTTGCAGCGCGTAGGGGGCGTCATTGGTCGGCCCCGGTTTCGGCAGGCCGAGCGGTGCCGGCAATGGGCCGGCTGGCTGCGCGCCTCCCGGCGCGGGAGCGAGGACGAATGCCAGGGCTGCGATTAGCGGGACAGGTGCCTTGCAGAGATTGGGGGCGGATTTCATGGGGGGGACTTGAGCCATGCTTGATGGAGCAGCCAGGGGGAGCGTTCCTGAGGGCTTCGGCGTCAGGCTCCCACTCTTGATCCGTGCCGGGTTTTGAATGGAAGGACAGCGAGGATGCCGTTGAGCCGTGAAGGCGCCGCATGGCGGGAGCACTGGATGAGCATGGCGTTCCCAACCCATCCCACGCTTCCCGAACTGCGTCCAGTCGTCGGTTTCGGAAGCCCGTTCTACGTCCCGCCTAACGCACTTCGGGGTGTGCCTGTGGTCCTGCCAGCTCTCGACACGGATCGGATGTGGCCCCCTGGAAGGAGCCAGAGGGCGAGAAATGCCGGTCCACCATTCAGGGCCTGACACTCCGCTTCCTTCAGTCCACCTTCCGCATGTGGAGAGGATTCCAATCCGCGTGGTCTGCTGTGAACCGGTTGAACCGTGGCATTCCCGAATTGTTGAGATCTTGCTGGACCCGGACGCATTGGACCGCCGGGTTCTGAAAACCGTCGAACAGAACGTGGCGGCCGGTGAAGCACGCGAATTGCACAACGCGGCCCACGATCCGGAGCACGGGCCGGTGACCTATCTTCAACAAGTCCACGAGGGCGGCTTCTCGGTATTTTTCGGGCCGCCGGACCGCCTCCAGGAAACGTTCTTTGGCCCCGGCACGTATGTCGGGTTCATGGACGACCGGGGGCCCGGGCATGCGTCCAGGGTCGGACCGCACGGCGTCCGGCGCACGCTCAAGGTCCTCAAGGGACACCTGGCCGTCGGGTGAGGCGGACGATCGAATCTGCTGCCGGAAGAATTCCACGGGCCGCACCGTGCGTGTGTCAGGCGGGTGCTGCCCGCGGTCCCCATCGCTCATGCACTTGCGAAGCGGAACTGAAGTGGGGCGCGGTGAAACACGCCCCTACCTGCCCGAGGCAGTCCGCGGGTGTTGAACCTGGACCTTGACTTCGGTCCTCCGGATCAATGTTTGACCTTGCTGGAGGCCAGATACTCGAAGAGGTCGGTGAGATCGCCGGCCGGCAGATTCTCGAAGCCTCCGGGCATGATGGATTGCGGGGAGACATCGAGCGATTTGATGTCCCTGCGCTGCACCACGTGTTTCTGGCCGGAGAGATCAAGGATTTCGATGGCGGTTTCGCTCTCGGACTCGAGGCGGCCGGCAACAGATTCGTCGTCCCGCTTCGTCACGGTCCACAGGCGGAAGTTGGCCTCGACCGAACGGTTCGGATCAATGATGTCCACGAAGAAGTCGCCCTTGGGCCGCGCGCCGATGCCGGTGAGGTCGGGCCCAATGTGCGTTCCTTCGCCGTCGAGCACGTGGCAAACCGCGCAGTTCTGCGCAAAGACCGCCCTGCCGTTGGCGGGGTTGCCGGTCTGCTCGGTGAGCGGACGGACCCGCGAGAGGGCGGCCTCCATGTCGGTGCTGACGCGGGTCTGATCCAGCGTGCGGGCCAGATCGGCAAGCTCACGATTCCGGCTGCGGCGGAGCTGGGTCCAGACTTCGGCGGGAATGTCGGAGCGGATGAGCTTTCCCGACTCAACGCTCCTGAGCAGCGCGATGGTCCACTCGGGTCGGCGGGTCAGCGTGAGAATCACGGCGCGGCGGGACCCGGGCGTGAGGCCGTCCCAGACCCCGATCAGCACATCGGGAGCGGCTTCCATCCGGCTGTTGCCGATGGCCCGGATCAGGCCGGCGGCCAGTTCCGGGGAGGTCTGCAGGCTGACCTGTCCGGCGATCGTCCGCAGGGATGCCTCGGAATCGTCAAAAGCAATGAGCCGCCCGGCCGCCTTCACGCGGTCGGCGTCGGCCAGGTCGGGATTCCTGACCCGGTCGGAGAGCTCCTTCGACTGGGCCGCAATCTGCGGACCGAAGAGGTCGCGGCGTCCCCACGCGTCGGCCAGGGAGACCAGGGCCGCCCTGGTTTCCTCGGGGAGCGCATCCATCAGTGCGACGAGTTCGGCCTCCTCCTGACGCGTCAGCTCCGGACGCCTGTCTGCGGGCCAGTTCGCCGCGAGGCCTTCCAGCACGGGGGCCGCGGCCGCGGGCGCGGCCGTTCGGGCGGCCATCAGCATCGGTTGGACCGACCCGAACGTGGCGGTGGCACCGTGGTGGGCGGCCACCCGTTTCACGGCGGGCCCGGCGTCGCCCGGCAGGACCTCGGACGTCACCGATGCCGCAAGGGCGGCGGCGAGGAAGCCCCGGTCGTTGCGAGCGCCCGCGGCCGTTGCGGCGTCGGTCAGCCACGGGTCGCCGGCGTTCTCCGCGTCGTTCAGAGCGGCGAAGATCGCGGCGCCCGCGGCATCGGAAGCCGGGGTTTCGGCGAGGGCGAGCAGCGCGGCGAGCTTCACCTGGCCGTCGCTGTCGTTCAGCGCACCGGACGCCAGCACGGCATCACGGCCGGCGGCATTTCGCGGCAGCACGGTGGCGGCGTTGCGCCGGACCCCTGCGGCAGGATGTCTGAGCGCCCCGACCGCCGCCTTGAAGGCATCGGACGTTGCGTCGTTCAGCGCCCCCAGCCCGGCAAGCGTCCAGAGCGCGTGGTTGGCGGCGGTGTTCAAGCCGATGCCATCCGTGGCGGGGTTGCGGACCAGATTCACGAGCTCCGGCACGACGTCCATTTGCCCGCGCTCGACGAGGAGCCGCTGCGCGTGGTTCCGCCAGAGCAGATTGTCGTTCTTGAGCGCGGCGACCTGTTCCATGGGTGAGGCCGTGTCCAGGCGGCCGGGCGTGGCCGCGGGTTTCGATTCCTGGTGAACGATCCGGTAGATCCGTCCGTGGGACTTGTCCCGAAGGGAGGTCTCATATGCGTTTCCCTTTCCGTTCTGGAACCCCTGCGGCACGGGATTGTGCTGGATGATGTAATTGTACCAGTCGCCAAACCACAGGGCGCCGTCGGGACCCACCTCCGCGATGATGGGCGCGGCCCACTCGTCGTCGGAAGCCAGGAAGGACTTCATGTTGTGGGCGACGAAATTCGCCCCCATGGACTCGAGGACGAACTGGCCGATGAGATGGCCAGTGGGCTCGCAGACAAAGCCGACGCGGTTCCAATACTCCATCGGAAAGCTTCGGGCGGTGTAGATCGCCGCACCGGCGGCGGCCGTGTAGCGGCCATGGTGGTCCACCTGCCGGACCTTGTCCGTGATCGGATAAATGTTCTGGCTGTTCGCGATGGAATCAATCCGGCTGACCGACCAGCCGTTCACCCCCTCGTAGAAGCGATTGGCAATCGGCATGTACATGTAGGCGTTGCCGTTGGCGGTGGAGCCGAAGACGATGCCGTTTTCGTCAAAGGCAAGGCCCCAGGTGTTGTTGTTGCTGGAGCGGACAAATTCCATGGCTGATCCGTCGGGTTTGAAACGGAAGAAGCCCTGGCTGAAGCGGAGTTCCCTGCCTCCGACCGTGCCGCGAAAGCCGGAGTAGCCGACGACACCCCACATCCATCCGTCGGGACCCATGCGCAGGTTGCTCGCGGTCGCGTGGGTGTCCTCCATGCTCCAGCCGGTGAAGAGCGTCCTCCGCTCGTCCGCCCGGTCATCGCCATCGGTGTCCCTGAGGAGCTCCATCGCACCCGAGTGCATGACGACGATGCCGCCGTCCGCAAAGGCGAATGTGGTGGGGATGCTGAGCTTGTCGGCGAAGACCGTGAACTTGTCGGCGACGCCGTCGCCATCGGTATCCTCGCAGATCTTGATCTGATCACGGCCGTGTCCGGCAGGCTGCAGTTCGTTGGGGTAGTCGCGGGTTTCGGCGATCCAGAGGCGTCCGCGTTCATCCCAGGCGAAACAGACCGGTTTGAAGATGTCGGGCTCGTGGGCGAAGAGCCGGGCTTCGAAGCCGGGCGGCAGGACGTAGCGCTGCCGCGATTCCGCAGGACTGAGCGGCGCCTGCATCGTGCGGATCGGCTCACCCTGGGCTCCCCAGCGCTCGCTCGGGATGTAGTTCGGCAGGCGGTCGGGCGCCGGCACGTATTCCAGCGGCTTCAGGCCCGCATTCGGCGCGGAAACGGCGGGAAGATTCAGGCCGGCCGAGGGAAGCGCCGCGGCCACCGCGATATCAACGCCCAGCAGCAATCCGGCGAGCAGACCGGGACGCGACGAACAGTACGGGAGTGGAGTCTTCATCGGGGAAACGGAAACGAGGGACCCGGGCGGTGCAATGCGCATCGTCAGTTCGCGACCGGTTGGAACATCAGCCGGGGAAAAGGGTGGCGCACCTTCCGCTGGTTGCCGACGGACTTGGAGTCGTGGGCGACCCTCGCCAGCCGGCGGCGGGAAATGTCGTCGCGAGCGCGGCGGATCGGGGTGTCAAAACCGACCTTCCATGGGCCGCCGAGATCCGCGGCGAGAGGGATGCCTGCGGACGACCCGATCGCGCAGCCGGCTGAGGCAACTCCAGATCTCATGGTGAGCACTTGGTGCGGGAATTCGGGGTTCTGAAAGACGGGGGTGCGCCTGGTGCGCGATGGAGGAGTCACGGGCAAGCTCCGATCAGGGTGTGCAGGCGGCGTCCTTGCTTGTCAAGCCACTGGGGCAAAACCGCACCACTGGGCATGGGGGAACGGGACGTCGCCCCCCCCGAAGGAGACAGGACCGCATGGGTCCGCGCGGAGCGTCGTCCGCCTGCCGGGTCCGTTTCCCCGGGGCCGTCCTCTCCCGGCCTTCCATCCATCGTTCCATGCAATTGCCGGGATGCGCGTCCCTGCGGCACGAGGGCGCGCCACGAAATGCTCATGACCTCCAACCACCCTGTGCCTATCGTTCCCCCGTGATCCGCAATGTGATCTTTGACTGGTCCGGAACGTTGGTGGATGACCTGCCGGCGGTCTGGGAAGCCAGCAACCATGTGTTTCGCCAGGCGGGGGTGACGCCGCTCACTCTCGACGAGTTCCGCTCCGAGTTCCGCCTGCCGTACCAGGGCTTCTACGAAAAGTTCGTCCCGCAGGTGCCCCTGGAACAGCTTGAGACTTGGTTCCATGGCAGGTTCGCCGAGTGTCAGGACTCGGTGGTCCCCCTGCCCCACGCCCGCGAGTTGCTCGAGTTCTGCGCCGCCCGGGAACTCCGACAGTTCCTGCTGACCACCGTCCACCCGAGGCACCTTGCAGCCCAGGCCGAAACCACCGGTTTCGGCAAATACTTCGAGCGCATCTACTCGGGAATCGCCGACAAACGGCAGCAGATCCGCGCGCTGGTCGAGGAGAACGGACTGGACCCGGCGGCCACCGTGTTTGTTGGCGACATGCAGCACGACGTGGACACCGCGAGGCACGGCGGCATCCACAGCGTCGCGGTGCTCACCGGATACAACTCGCTTGGACAACTGCGCGAGAGCGCCCCGGATCTGATCGTCGAGCACCTCGGCGAGCTGCGCCAACTGCTGGAGCGCAACGGCCTTCGCATCGGCCCCACCCTGTCGAACCCCGCGCCGCGTCATCCCGTCGCCACGGTCGGGGCCCTGATCCGGGACGACCTTGGGCGGATGCTCCTCGTGCGCACCAGTAAGTGGTCCGATCGGTGGGGCATCCCCGGCGGCAAGATTGAGTGGGGGGAAACCTCCGTGGACGCCCTCCGCCGGGAACTGCGCGAGGAAACCGCACTGGAAGTGACGGACATCGAGTTCGTCTGCGTGCAGGATGCCATCCATCCCCCCGAGTTCTACCGGGACGCGCACTTCCTGCTGCTGAATTACACCTGCCGCGCGCCCGGGGTGCAGACGGTGCGGCTGAACGCCGAGGCGCAGGAATTTCGGTGGCTGGCCCCCGAGGACACATTAAAGCTGCCGCTCAACCAGCCGACGCGTGTCCTGGTGGAGCGGGTGCTTGACGCGGCTTCCGACCAGGTGGTCACCGCGTGACCGGCAAAACGCACCCCCGCACCCATGGATACCATCATCATCTCCGATCTCGAGGTGCAGTATTGCGTCGGCGTACCCGACGAGGAACGGGCTGCTCCCCAGCGCCTGCTGCTGTCGGTGGAACTTGATCATGACTTCACCCGCGCCGCGGCGTCGGACGACCTCACCCACACGTTGAACTACGATGCCGTTTGCCGCCGGCTCCGCGAACTCGGGGAGGGCCGCAACTGGCGGCTCATTGAGACGCTCGCCGTCGAGATCGCCGAGCTTCTGCGCAGGGAGTTCCGAGCCGCCAGGGTTCGCGTGATGATCAAGAAGTTCATCATCCCCGGAACCCGGTACGTGGCCGTCCGGATCGAGCGCGGTCCGTTGCGTCCGCCGGAGACCCCCCGCCAGCGCGTCATGCGCCAGATTGGCGGTGTCCCAGGCGGCCTGCGCTGACCCCGGCGCCATTCATCCCCGCATCCCCGCCAACTGGCCCCCGTGGCGGCGGGAGCATCCCGCTCGGCACTCGACGAGACCCCACCCCGGCCCTCAAACCACCTCCACCGGGCACTTCGGGATCGCGTCGAGAAACTGCCGGCCGTACCGCTTGACCAGCACGCGGTTGTCCAGCACCACCACCATGCCGGAATCGTCCCGGGTGCGGATCAGGCGTCCGACGCCCTGGCGAAACTTGAGGATCGCCTCCGGCAGGCTGAACTCGGAAAAGGCATTCCCGCCGCGCGCCTCGATCCGCTCCAGGCGCGCCTCGATGAGCGGATGATCCGGGACGGCAAACGGCAGCCGTGTGATGATCACGTTGCTCAGCGCCTCCCCCGGCACGTCCACCCCCTGCCAGAACGAGTCGGTGCCAAAGAGCACGGAATCCACGTCCTCCTTGAATTTCTCCAGCATCGCCGTGCGGGGCATGCCGGTGCCCTGCACAAAGCACGCCAGCCCGGCCCGCTCGAAGAACTCCGCCATCCGGCCGGCCACCTGCTGCATCAGGCGGGTGTTGGTGAACAACACAAAGGCCTTGCCTGCCGAGCGGCCGATGAAGTGCTCGATCCAGTGGACCAGGGCATCCTCATATCCAGGATCACGCGGATCCGGCATTTTGCCGGCCACGAAAAGGCGCATCTGTCGCTGGTAATCGAACGGGGAACCCACCTGAAGCCCCCGGGCAGCCTCGCCGCCCACCCGCCGGGCGAAGTATCGAAGCGCCGGGGACGCCCCCGCAGGGCCTTCGGCCGGTTGTCCAGCCGCCGTTTGGCCCCCGTGAATGCCAAGGGTTGCGCTGGTCATCACCACACTGGTGTTGGCCCCGAACAACCGCTCGCGCAGGTACACCGCGACGTCCACCGGCGCCGCGTTCAGCGAAAGAACCCGCTGGGACCGTCCGGTGCGCTCAACCCAGTACACATGATCCTCGGCATCCTGCCTCAGGAACGTCTGCACCGCCGTGCGCAGCTCCGACAGGCGCCGCAGCGCCTCCTGGAGCTCTTCCGCCGACTCCCGGTCGTCGGCGGACTGGACCAGCTCCATCAGGCGCTCGCGCAGCCGCTGCAGGGACAGCGTCACGGTGTCTTCGACAAGGTCCGGGCGCCGGATGCGCAACTCCCGCCAGGCGCGACCGGGCAGCGCGCCCGCTGACGATTCCGGGAGGGCTCCCGGACGGTCCGGCCGCGCCGTCCGGGCCAACTGCTCGCACGAATCCTCGATCCGTCCGAAGAAGTCGTCCGTCTGCTCCAGCACCTCCGCGACGGCGCGCACCGGTTCGCCCACGCGCAGGGTCGCGAGAAGGCCCTTCTCGGTGCGGGGGTTCCACAGGCGCTGGAGGGCGTACCGGACGCCCCCGCTGCTGACACTGACCCCGATATGGCGGGCCGCGACCTGCTCGACGGTGTGCGCCTCGTCGAAGATGACAAAGTCGTTGCGGAACAGGACCCCTTCGGGGAGCTCCTCCTCGACCCCGCCCAGCAGGGTGAAAAAGAGGGTGTGGTTCAGCACGAGAACATCGGCACCGAGGATCCGCTGGCGTGCGCGCTGGAAGAAGCAGACGTTGCCGGAGCGGACCCGGTCGCTGGCGTACCCGCATTTCTTCGGGGTGCAAAGGCCGCGCTCGGAGCACACGTGTTCCCACACCTTCGGATCCGGTTCCTCAGGGAAGTCGCTCAGGGAGCCGTCAGTGGTGGTCGCCGCCCATTCCTGAATGCGCCGCAATTCCGAGGTTTCGGGCGAGGTGAACAGCGAATCGGCCTGCTGCAGCGCCTTCTCCAGGCGACGGGTGCACAGGTAATTCTGGCGCCCCTTGAGCATGGCGAACTGGAACTCCACCGGAAGGACCTTCTGGAGCAACGGCAGATCCTTCTCGGTGAGCTGTTCCTGGAGGTTGATGGTATGGGTGGAGATGACGGCTTTCCGCTTTTGCGCCACGGCGAACAGGATGGCCGGAACCAGATAGGCGAAGCTCTTGCCCACACCGGTGCCGGCCTCGACCACCAAGTGTTCGCGTCGGGTGAGGGCTCGCGCCACGGCCATGGCCATGGCCTGCTGCTGCGGGCGGTACTCAAAATTGCGGGCCTGGGAAAACAGGCCCGTTTCCGAAAAAATCCCGCCGACCTGTTGGACCAGGTCGGGCGCGGCGGCGTCTTCAGCCGAAAGCAGCATCGGGGAGAGTCAACCGCGGATGGGCGGATGGCGCAACGCGCCGGCTTTGCGGGCCGTTCCTGTCCTGCGGGCTCAAAATCGAAGGATTGCCTGGAGGTAGGTGAAATTGCTTTGGGGATCCGGCCCCGTGGCCGCCACAAAGGAACCGGGGAAGAAGTGCGCATAGACCACCTCGAACTCCACCCACCGGATGGGTGTGTACGTCACCCGGACGTCCAGTTCCTGCCCCACAAAGGATCCACTATCGCCCGTGGGATCAAGCCGGAGCCCTCGCACCCAGGCATCCTGGTCGCTGGCCAGCCAGAACGAGCGGTAGATCAGCTCGGCACGCAGCGGCAGGGCGGGCTGGATGCTGAACCGCATCGCGGGATCCACGATGTTTTGCCACGAAAAATAGCCGCTGAAACCGTAGAAGGCGAAGTTCGCACCAAAGAGCGGATCGAAACGCTGCTGGGTTCCGTCCCCCGGGTCCCGGTCGCCGCTGGCGTAGTTCAACCACCATCCAAGACGCGGACGCCATGAGGCGTCCCACGTGTAACCGGTCTCGAAGTGGGATGCCCAGGCCCGATGGGGCATGTTGCGGGACCGGCCCACCTGTCCCGCAATGCTGACGTCGTAGTCCCACTTTCTGGAGTCCCAGGCGCCGAAGGCATGGAATCCGAACGTGTGGAGCTGCCGCTGAATCGAGACCCCGGGCTGCGCGTCCTGGCTCAACAGGAGCCAGAAGGGCTCGACCTGGACCTCCGGCGAACCGACGCGCCAGTAGCCGGTCACCCCGTACAGCCAGCTGTTGCCCGAGTGCCAGTCCCAGCCGTCCGGGTCCCGATCCACAGGACGCACGGCAAAGGCGTCCACCTCCCACGGGCTCCGGTCACGTCCGAGGCGCACCCGGAATCCATCGAAGGCGCTGATGGCATTGCGGAACCGGTTGCGGGCGATCAGCCGCCGGTCCACGGCGTCAAAGGCCATCCGGCCCGCCATCAAGGTCAGGGACTGACCGTCCACCACGTTCTCAAAATAGAGGTCTGCATGTCCCTGGAGCAGGTCGGTCTCATTCACTTCGTTGGGCAACGGGTCGCGATCCCCGGTCACCCGGCGGGCGTCCTCGAACTCCGCGGCGAATCGGAGCGGATCAAGAATCCTGCGGACCCCGAGGTACACGAGGTTCTGGGTGAGGAGCGCATCGTCGTCGGGCTGGCCCGGGATCCGGTAATCGTTGTCGCGAATTTCATAGCGCAGGCGGGACTGAATTCCCGCATCAAGCCAGTCCGCGGACTCCAGGCCCGTCCAGCCGTTGGTGCGCGCGGTCTCCTGCAGCAGCCGGGCGTATTCCGGCCGGTCCGAGACGCGATTGGCCCCTGCAGCGCGGGTGATGAAGGGTCGAAACTCCTGCGCGTGGACGGAGGGCCGTCCGGGGAACGAAAACGCTGCCAGCACCGCCAGGGCCCGTGGAATGAAGACCGCGCGTGTCATCGCTTCGGGCATGGCCGCCCTGCCGAACCCCGGATTCGGAAGTGGCCCGGACGTCTCTCAGTACTCCCGCGGCCGCAGGACCACGACGTCCGGCTTCGCCTTGTGCTTGGCGATCATGTTGGCGGGCAGATACCCACGCCAGGAGAGGTTCGGATAGACCATCGAGTGGCGTCCGATCACCGACCCGGGGTTCAACACCGCGTTGCACCCGATGTCGGTATGGTCGCCCAGCAGCGCGCCAAATTTCCGAAGGCCGGTGTCCACCGGATGCCCGTTCTCCCCCTCGACCCAGACATTGGAGCCGTCGAGCTTGAGATTGGACAGGGCCGCGCCCGCACCGAGATGCGCCTTGTAACCAAGGACGCAGTCCCCCACATAGTTGAAGTGCGGCACTTGGGCACCATTGAACAGCATGGAGTTCTTCACCTCGCAGGAATTCCCGATCACGCAGTCGTCGCCAATGAGGCAGTTCTCCCGGAGATAGGCATTGTGCCGCAGCACACAGTTTTTTCCGATGATGGCCGGGCCGACGATCATCACCCCGGCCTCCAGCACCGTGCCCTCCCCGATTTCCACCTGATCCCCCAGATGCACCGTCCCCATCACCCGATGAAGCTGCTTGCCCGGCCGGACCCGGCCGCGGATGTAGTTCCCGAGCTTCGCCAGCACTTCCCAGGGACGGGTGCACCCCTCGAAAATTGCGGCATGGTCCGTCTGGTTGAGATCGAACAGGCCGGAGGTTTCGTACATGAGGCGACCGTGCAAAATGTCGCGGGGCCGGGGCAATCGCAAAGAACACGCCGGCCGGATCCGGACACCGATGTCCGGAGACCCCGATGAGCGGCTCCCTCCACCTGGTGCCACCGCTGGTGGCGGCCGTGGTCTTCGCCTTTGGCAACCTCCTGCAAAAGCGGGCCTTCCAGGAGGGCGCCGGGCTGATGCCCGCTTTTGCGCTGAACCATGTGGCCCTTGGCCTCACCTTTCTGCCCATGCTGGCCTGGGGGGAAGTCCCCCGTCCGGGAACCGCACTATGGCATCCGGTCCTTGCCGGAACGGCATTCTTCACGGGATCAGTGCTCGGTCTGCTCGCGCTGCGCGGAGGCGACGTGTCGGTGGTCACCCCCCTCCTCGGCACCAAGGTGATCCTGGTGGCAGCCCTCTCCACACTCGTCTTCCGCGTGCCCCTCGGGGCCGGACACCTCGCGGCCGCGGGCCTGACCACGCTCGGCGTCCTCGTGATGGGATTCAGCGATCGCCGGCCCGGACGGGGCACCGGACGCAGCACCGTGCTGGCGCTGCTCTGTTCGCTGTGCTTCGCGGTTTGCGACACGCTGATCCAGCAGTGGGCCGGCCCCTTCGGCATCCCCACGTTCATCCCCATGCTCTTCGGCACCCTCGCGGTTCTTTCGATGGTGGTGGTGCTCGGGACCGGACGTGAGGCCATCCGCGTTCCCCGGGCCGCCCTCCCGTGGCTGCTCGCGGCTTCCGCCGCCGCCGTCATCCAGGCCGTGCTGATCACGGTCAGCATCGCCGTCTGGCGCGACGCCACGGGGGTCAATGTCGTCTATGCCCTTCGCGGCTTGTGGGGTCTGGCGCTCGTCTGGTGCCTTGGCCACCGATTCGGCAATACCGAGCGGGCGGACGCCGGTGGACGCCGGATGGGTTGGCGGCTGGCGGGCGCGGGACTGATCCTGATGGCAGTCCTCCTCGCTCTGAACTCTGGCGGTCCGCCGGATTCCCGGCCGTTTCCTTCGTTGCCGGAGAACCCCCACGGACCCTAGGCTCCGCCAATGCGAAGCACCGGGGACCTGCTCCGCGCCGAACGGGAGCGCCGTCGTCTGACCATTGCTCAGGTGGCCGATGCGACCAAGATCAAGGGCGACCACATCCGCGCCATCGAAGCCGGCCATTGGGCAACCTTCTCGGCCCCGGTGTATGTCCGCGGATTCGCCAAGACCTACGCCCGACACCTGCGACTGGACCCCGACGCCATTGTCGCCCAGCTCGACGCCGAATTGGAGGGCCGCGACGATTTTGCGGATGGCGGACCGGGGGCCCGAACTCTGCGGCGCGGTCCCTTGGACTTCATCATGATGAAGCTGGCGCTGCTCCGCTGGCAGGTGCTCTTCCCCCTCGCCCTCGGGGTCGCCGTCCTGCTCGCGGCGTGGCGGGCCTGGACCTCCTGGCAGCATCGTCCGGCCACGGTGCCCGCCGCCCCGACGGCGCCGCGTCTCTACCAGCCCCGAACCACGCCCGGCCCCGCACAACTCCCCCTGCCGTCCACCTCCAACGGCCCGGGGCGGATTCCGGCCCGATGATGCAGGCCGGTGAAGGCCCCTCCACTCCATCGTCTCTTTGAGGGGCGGGGCAACAATCCGCGACGCCGTCCGCACGCGCACTCCCCACAGGCACGGATTTCCGTTGCACCAACGACCCGACGGGGTCTCACCCCACCCGATCCGTTCCTGGCGGGTTCATCCAGGCAATCCTGATCCATCTCGTCCGGCACCTGATCCCGCAGACCTCCCGCAAAACTTCGACGTGACACCCCGAATTCCCGCATGGATTCTCCCTCCCGAGATGAATTGCCTTGTCAAACTGTTCGGACTGTTCGGCCTCGTGACCGGACTGTCGCTTTGCCATCCGGCTTCGGCACAGGACGCACCGTCCGGAGACCAGGCCGCTGCCGCGACCAACGAGGTGGCCGTGCTGAAATTCAAGGGCTACGGGGAGATCGTCCTCGAGTTCCTGCCGGACGTCGCGCCCAAGACTGTTGAAAACTTCAAGAAGCTCGCCGGCAGCAAGTTTTACGACGGCACGCTGTCGCACCGCCTGATTCCCGGTTTCATGATCCAGCTGGGGGACCCGCTGACCAAGGATCCCGCAATGGAGGCCCGATGGGGCACCGGGGACCCCGGCTACAAAATCAAGGCGGAGTTTAGCGACAAGCCGCACGTCAAGGGCACGGTGTCCATGGCGCGGAGCAGTGATCCCGATTCCGCCGGCAGCCAGTTCTTCATCTGCTTTGGAACGGCTCCCCATTTGGACCGGAGCTACACGGTGTTTGCGAAGGTCCTTGAGGGCATGGATGTCCTGGATCAGCTCGAGAAAGCGGAGGTTGGCGGTCCATCCCGCAGCAAACCCCAGAAGCCGGTGGTGCTGGAAAGCGTCACCCTCATGCCGCGCTCGGACTGGAAACCCCAGCCCAAGTAACTCCCGGAAACGAGGACCCGATGCCCAACGAAACCAGCGATGCCGAGGTGGCCGTGATCAAGACCGCCCACGGGGAAATGGTCGTGGAGTTCTGGCCCGAGGTGGCCCCAAAAACAGTCGAGAACTTCAAGTCCTTGGCGCGAAAGGGATTCTATGATGGCACCGCCTTTCATCGGATTGTGAAGGGCTTCATGGTCCAGGGTGGGGATCCGCTGACCAAGGAGGCATCCATGGAATCCCGCTGGGGCACCGGAGGTCCCGGACACCGCGTGCGCGCCGAATTCAATGACCGCCCGCACCGTCGCGGCGTCATATCCATGGCGCGGTCGTCGGATCCCGACTCGGCCGGCAGCCAGTTTTTCATCTGCCTTGGCGACGCGGCCTTCCTCGACGGCAAATACACCGCCTTCGGCTCGCTCGTGCGCGGGGACGAAGTTCTCGGATCCCTGGGCGATGCCATCACCAAGACCTCCTCCGGAGGTGAAAAGAGTTCCCCGGTGCAACGGCAACACGTTGAGAGCATCCGGATTGTGAACCGCGACGAACTGGCGTGATGGGCGACGCGGCAGGGGATCCCCGGGATGACCCGTCCATCGCTCCGGAAATTGAAGACCTTGCGGCGGCGCTCAAGGCCATGGGGTGTCCCCCCGACCGCTCCATCGCGATGGCGTGTCAACTGGAGCGTCGCGCCCGTCAACTAGCGTCACAAACCAGTCGCACTCGCGACGAAGCCCTCCTGCACCTGCTCAAGCTGATGGCCGGCGGGTGGGCCAACCGTCCGCCCGAGGCCCCGACCCACGCCGTCGTCCCCTCCTCCCATGCCTCCTGAACCCGCCGTCAAGGCTTGGCCGGTGCTCTCCTCGAAGTCGCTGGCGAACTACCGGATCTTTTCGCTGCGCAGCGACCTGAAGATCAATCCCCGCACCGGCGACCGGCACGACTTCTTCGTCCTCGAATGTCCGGACTGGGTCAATGTGGTCCCGGTGACTCGGGACGGTCGGATCGTCATGATTGAGCAGTTCCGGCACGGGTCCAACACCACCGAACTGGAAATCCCCGGAGGCGTGATGGATCCGAACGAAAGGGACCCGCTGGTCACCGGTCAGCGCGAACTGCGCGAGGAAACGGGTTACGAGGGCTCCCGGGCGCGCCTCATCGGGCGCATCTACCCAAACCCCGCCATCCAGTCGAACGTCTGCCACACCCTGCTGGTAGAGGACTGCGAGCGGCGCCATGAGATGGATCTGGACCATGCCGAGGACATTCAGGTCCGCCTCGTGCCGGTCGCGCGCATCCCGGAACTCATGACGTCCGGCGCCATCCGCCACGCCCTCGTCATGGTGGCCCTGTCGCATTACCTGATGGGATCCGGGATTCTCGGCCATCCGCCCGGCGCAGGTTCCGCGTAACCGTCCGCTCGAACTGACGGTCGTCAAACGCGGGAACGGCCTGTCCGCGGGCCAAACCCGTTGTTTCCAAGCGTCTGCAGTTCGATTTTCCTTCTTGTCCCATGGCCCGCCCGCGCACGTACGGTTTTCTGACCTGGTTCATTGTCCTCGCCCTGCTCGCAGCAGCGGGTTGGGGCGGGTGGCGCTGGCGGCGCCAAAAGTCCGCGACGGCCGCAATCCCCACCTTGAGAACCAACGCGGTGGTCGTCGGCGACATCATCCAGAGCGTCACGGCCAACGGTGCCCTCACTCCGGTGCGTCTGGTCAGCGTTGGCAGCCAAGTTTCCGGGATCCTCACGGAGGTCCTCACGGACTTCAACTCCACCGTGAAGGAGGGGGACGTGCTCGCGAAGATTGACCCGTCCACGTTCGAGCGCGAGCTGGCGCGGGCGGAGGCGGATCTGGCCAGCGCGATGGCCGGCCTGGCCCTTGCCGAGGTCAATCTCCAGCGCGACCGATCGCTGCACGAAAACAAGCTGATCTCGGAAATTGAGTTCAAGGGGACCGAGGTGAACCGGCTTCAGGCCGAAGCCACGGTCAAGATGCGCGAGGCCGCCGCCGACCGTGCCCGCGTGGATCTGGAGCGGACCACCATTCTAGCGCCCATCAGCGGGATGGTCATCACCCGCAAAGTCGAGGCCGGCCAGACGGTGGCCGCCAGCCTCAACACCCCTGAACTGTTCACCATCGCCAACGATCTCGCACAAATGCAGATCGAAACCATGGTCAGTGAGGCCGACGTCGGCGGTGTCGAGGATGGACAGGAGGTGAAGTTCCAGGTGGACGCCTTCCCCAACCGGCAGTTCCGCGGACGGGTTCGCCAGGTCCGCTATGCGGCCACCACCAACCAGAACGTGGTCACCTACAACACCATCGTGGAGGTGGACAACAGGGACATGAAGCTGCGTCCCGGCATGACGGCGAATGTCACCATCCTGACCGCCCAGCGCACCAACGTCCTCCGCGTCCCCAACGCCGCGCTGCGCTTCCGTCCGCCGGACACCATCCGGGTCGGCTCCACCAATGACGCCGTGGCCCGGGCCGCCGGGCCCAAGGCCCCGGGGGCGCCTCCTTCCGACGAGATGCCCGTGCCGCCATGGGTTGCCGAGGGTCGCCGCCCCACCGAGGAGGAACGCACCCGGTTCGAGGCGAGCCTGACTCCGGAACAACGGGAGCAGTACCGCCAGATGCGCGAGCGCATGCGCGCCATGATGGCCGCGGGGGGCGGCGGTCCCGGAGGCGGGGGCGGTGCCATGAGTGCCATGGCCGGGGGAAACCGGACACCCGCAGCCGATGGCCCCGGCATCCGCACCGTGTACCTCGTGGATCCCGACCGGTCGTCCCCCGCCAGCACGGTCCTGAAGGCGGTATCGGTCAGGACGGGGATCAGTGACGGCACCTTCACCGAGATCATCGAGGGCCTGAGTGCGGGCGACATTGTGGTGAGCGGCCTTGCGGCGCCGACCACCGCGGCGAGTGCGCCGACCCCGAATCCGTTCGGCAGTCCCTTCGGCGGGCCCCGGCGCTGAGTCCGGTCACCCCCAGCGGCCGCACCATGACCACACCCGTAATCCAACTCGAGGAATTCCGGAAGACCTACACGACGGGGGAAGTGCAGGTGCATGCGGTCCGCGGGGTCAACCTGCGGATCCAGCCAGGCGAATTTGTGGCCATCATGGGGGCCAGTGGCTCGGGCAAGAGCACCATGATGAACACCCTCGGCTGTCTCGACCGGCCGTCGGGCGGGACCTTCCTCCTCGACGGTGTGGACGTGGGGAAGCTGGACCGCGATGAACTGGCGGATCTCCGGAACCAGAAGATCGGGTTCGTCTTCCAGGGCTTCAATCTGCTGGCCAGGACCACGGCGCTGGAGAACGTCGAACTCCCCATGTTGTACTCGAGGCCACCCCTGCCTGGACGAGAGCAGCGGGAACGCGCGCTCCGGGCGCTGGCCATGGTGGGACTTGCCGAACGGGCCGACCACACTCCCAGCCAGCTCTCCGGCGGCCAGCAGCAGCGGGTGGCGATCGCGAGGGCACTGGTCAACCAGCCGAAGCTCCTCCTTGCCGACGAACCCACCGGCAACCTGGATTCACGGACGAGCATTGAAATCATGGGCATCTTCCAGCAGCTCAATGATCAGGGAATGACCGTGGTCATGGTCACCCACGAGCTCGACATCGCCCGGTTCTGCCGCAGGGTCATCGTCATGCGCGACGGCCTCGTTCGCAGCGATGAACCCGTCCAGGATCGCTTTCTTGCCCCGGCCGAACTGGCCAGGCTCGAAGCCGAGCAGCGCGCCGTTCAGCTCGCCTGAGCCCGTTCAAGGCCCCCGCCCCCCCCAAACCGCCGGCCCCATGTTCGCCGTCCTCCGCATCGCCCTCCGCGCCCTCCGCCGCAACATCCTCCGGTCGTTCCTCACCATGCTGGGCATCATTGTCGGCATCGCCGCCGTGATCGTCGGGGTCAGCATGGGCACGGGAGCCAAGGCCGAGGTGGACAAGCGGATCGCCAGCATGGGCCAGAACCTCATCACGGTCATGTCGGGCAACATGGCACGCGGCGGCGTGCGCGGCGGATTCGGCATGGCGCCCAATCTCACGCCGGAGGACTACGAGGCCATCCGCCGGGAGATCACCGGCATCACCGCGGCCAGCCCGGAAGCCCGCACCTCGACCCAGGTTGCGGTGGGCAACCAGAACACCTTCGTGCAGGTCTCCGGCGTCAGTGAGGAGTATCTCACCGCACGTTCCTGGCCGCTCCGCGGCGGCGATAACTTCACGGAGGCCGACGTCCGCAACGCCGGAAAGGTCTGCCTCGTCGGCTCCACCACGGCCAGGACGCTGTTCGGCGAGAACATGGATCCCGTGGGCCAGGTGATTCGAATCAAGAACGCCCCCTTCACCATCGTCGGGTGGCTCGAGGCCAAGGGAGCGGGAAGTTTCGGGCAGGATCAGGACGACGTCATTCTCGTGCCGTACACGGCCGTGATGAAGCGCCTTTCCGGGGACACGCGGTTCCGATCCATCTTCGTCCAGGCGGAATCCCCCTCGGCCATCATGGATGTCCAGGACCAGCTGGCCGCGCTTCTGCGTCAGCGCCATCAGATCTCCGAGGGCAAGGATGATGACTTCATGGTCCGCAACCAGCAGGAGACCAGCGATTTCTTCAACGCCAACAACCGGATCATGACCATTCTCATCGGGTTCTTCGCCGGCATCTCGCTGGTGGTTGGCGGCATCGGCATCATGAACATCATGCTGGTCAGCGTCACCGAGCGGACCCGAGAGATCGGAATCCGCCTCGCGGTGGGGGCACGCGGACGCGACGTCTTGCGCCAGTTCCTCACCGAGGCGGTGCTGCTCAGCATCGTCGGCGGCGGACTGGGCATTGCCACCGGTTTCTGGCTGGCGCCGCTTCTGACCCGGCTTTTTGAATTCCCCACACTGATCTCCAACTCCTCGGTGGTCATGGCCTTTTCCGTCAGCGCCGTCATCGGCATCGTTTTCGGGTTCTTCCCGGCCCTCAAGGCCGCACGCCTCGACCCCATTGACGCGCTCCGATATGAATGACGCAGTTCCGGCGCCCTAGTCGCCCAGCGGACTCACCGCCATGCCCATGCGGCGGATGAAGGCGTCGAGGACGGCCGCATGGCCCCCGGCGGGATTGCCGTCGGTTCCCAGGCGCACCAGGACCATCTCCCATTCCGGGATGACCACGCAGAGGTTGTGGTTGAAGCCCGCGGCGTAATAGGTGCCCGGCGGGGCATGCGGCAGCTCCAAGCGCCCGTCTGGGCCGCGCCCATTGACCCACCAGTTGTACCCGTACGCACCCGGCCCCTTGATCTGGCGCCGGTCCGTGTCCGCCACGGGCAGCTGCGCCGGGACCTGCACCCGCGTGGCCTCACGGACCCAGGCAGACGGCACGATCTGGCGGCCGCTCCAGCGGCCTTCGTTCAGGAACAGATGCCCGAGGCGCGCCAGATCCAGGGCATCCACATGCAGCCCGGTGCACCCGTTGCGGATGGTGAGGCCCACAACCTCGCCTTCCGGCGTCCAGTCCGCCACCCGCATGCCAATCGGATCGAAGAGCCGCTCGCGCAGCAGTTCGAACAGGTCCCGGTTCGCCAACCGTGTCAGGACGCGCCCAAACATCATCTGCGCCTCGTCCCAGTAGGCGAATTTCGTTCCCGGCGGGAACAGGGGCGGCGCCGGCTCGTAGGGCGTCGCCGACCAATCCGCACTGTCGGCACCCCACCGGCTCCGCCCCACCGCGTCATACCCGCTGGTCATGGTCGCAAAATCCCTCAACGTGACCCGCGGATAGAGGGGATCCAGCAGAGGTTCGATCCCGCCAGCCTTCGCGTCCAGGGAGGCCATCCCGTCCCCGATGAGCAACCCGAGCGCCGTGCTGGTGACCGGCTTGGTCACGGACCATACGTTATGGACGCGATCCGCCGCGGCCCCCTTGTGAAACACCACGCCCCGCCGGACCAGCACCACCTCGTCCACACCGTTGGTCCCGGTGTGCATGCGCCAGTAGTTCAGCGCGTGATGCAATCCGTTGGGATGAACCCCGACATCCGCCGGAGACATCTCCCGCCATGCGGTCCCCGGAAACTCCATCGCGGACGGTGCCGTTTCGGGCACGCGCCGGACCAGTGCCAGCCAGTCTTTGGAAGGATGTTCTGGCGGAAATCCAGTCCAGGCCGGACCGGGGCCGCGTACCGTGCGGACCTCGCCGTCCCGCAGGGCACCGCCCTCCCGCGGGTTGAACCACTTCACCTCGTACCGTCCCGGCATCGCCCCGAGGTCAAACCGGGTGCCGCCGCCATTGGGCAGGTAAATGGCCAGCAGTTCGCCGGGGGCCAGGAGGGCCGACACGCCATGGCCCGTCACCGCCTCATCGGCCGGCACCATCCGCCAGAACGGCAGATGCTCGTGGAAAAACGCGAGCGCGATCCGCGTCTGGCGGTACATGCCCTCCCGCGTGCGCCAGTCCTCGCAGGACAGGTCGCTGGTCGGGCTGTTGTTCTGCCAGCCAAAATACCATTCCACCCCGGCACCGCCGGCCATGAGCGTTCCCCAGAGCCCGAAGCGCCGCGGGTCGTCGTGATCCGGATCCATGGCGTCAGGCAGCGTGCCGAAATTGGCGCCACCCAACTCGTCCGCCGTGACCACCCAAGGCAACCCTGCCGCGGCGCTGGCCTGCACGTAGTGACGGACGTGGGGGTGAACGTCCGGCCAGTGGAAATCCTGAAGGGCGGTCCCGGTCAACAGCGGCACCCGCCCCCCCGGCCAGTCCACCGCCGGTCGGTCCCGGAACCCGCTGGCGTCAACGATCGTGCCACCCAGCAGGGGATCGAACGTCTCGCGCAAGTTCTTCGCATGCCAGTGGTCGTTGTGCACGACGAGATGCTGGCGGTAGGGCAGCAAGTCCCGCAGCCAGGCCAGACAGGCCCGCTGCTGATCCACGCTCTGGACGTTCTCCTCGCCCAGGTTCCACGTGACCGCCGGATGATGCGCAAAGCGCGCGACCAGTTCCCGGTAGTAAAGTTTGCGTTCTCGTCCCAGATGGCCGCGGTCCAGCAGATGGTCGTTCTCCGTCTCCTGGGTGACCAGGTGCAACTGGATCCCCAGACGCGTCATGTGGCGAAACACCAGGTCCCACTGGTCGAGCTTGGAGCAGTCAAACCGGTCGCGAATCCATGGGTCCACCCACGGCCAGACGTTCCGCCCGTCTCCGTTGACATTCATGGTCAGGAAATAGACGGAGTTGACGCCCTGACTGGACAGGTAGTTCAGACCACCGATCAGCCCCCTGCCCCGTCCATCCTTCCAGGCCGGATCACCCTCACGCCAGTCCTGCACGTGGGATTCGAACCGCAACAGGCCGTCCTGGAGCGCCGGCAGGCCGATGATTGGGTTCGGAGATGGCGGCCGGTTGGTGCGGCTGAGGTCCCGGTAGGTGCCGTCAAAGTCGGCGTATCCCAGCAGCGTCTCCGGGCTGTCCACGCCGCCCTTGAGATACCGGGTGCCATCCCCGGCGAATCGCAGATAGCGCTCACCGACATATTCCAGGTGCCCCCTGGACCGCAGGTCCGGAGCCACGGCGTCTCCCGGACCGATCCGCACGGACCCGTGGTGTCCGTCGAGCGGTGCCCACGGCTCGCCGGCCTCGCGGGAGTCGGCCACGGCGACGTCAATTCCCGTGCGGAACGAGACCCGCCAGCGCCATTCGCCGGTCCGGTTCGGCGAGAAGTGGACCCGCCATTGGTTGCCACCGGTCGCCGAGGTCTCGGCCGCGTTGCCATCTGCCGCAAAGAAGCCCGGCACAATGCGCGACTCACCGCTGGCCGCATGTGTGAAGGTCACATCCAGCCGGTGGTCGAGGAACGGGTTGGGAGTCGCCGTCTCGTCCGACTCCGGGCCGTCGAAGGTGAGCGTGACCGTGTGCCACTGACGCGGCTCACCGGTGACCCGGACACCCCCGCCCGCACCTCCCGCGACGTCCTGCTCCATGTTGCGCCGGATCCACGCCGCCAGAGTGGAACTGCCAAACCCGTACCCGCCGGGCAACGGACGGTAGTCCATGGTCTGAATCCTGGGTGGCGGTCCCCAGTGCCCGGGAAAAGGCCGGGCGATCCCTCCCGGACGCGGGGGCTCCGGCGCTGGATCCTCCGACGTGGCGGCCGCCAGGTCGGGGAGCACACCGTACCGGATGCGTGACGCAGGACCGGCATCCTGCGGCCGCGGGAATTCCCTCCGGTTCGTAAGGAGGAACTTGTCGAACTCGAAGCCATCCTCCCGCATGGAAAACTGGACCTCATGTTCGCCCGCGTTGGGGATATCCAAATAGATGGCGTGCGGCACGCCACAGTGTTCCGACTCCGTGCGTTGCCGGCTTTCCCAACGCCACGAATCCTTGCCATCGCACCACTGCATCCTCCGGCCGCTTTCGGGCCAGCGACCATTGAGGCCGACATGGAGCCCATTGTCCTCGGTGCCGGTCGAGAAGGCACGGACCCACACATAGTACCGTCCCGGGTTGTTGAACCACACCTTGTAATGCAGCACGGCCATCCGACCCGGCCCGCTGGAAAAGTTTTCACCAGGCACCAGCGGATCGCCATGCGTCCGGCGCGTGTCCGGCAGCAACTCGACATAGGCGCCGCCGCTGGCTTCCTCCAGGTGCGGCAGATCCCCGTCCGGTTCGACAACTGGGATGCGCTCCGGCGCCGTGAGATGCCAGGAGCGGACTGCGTCGAGGCTCTGGCGGTGGAAATGCTCCGCCTCGACAGCCACCAGGCCGTCGAGCTCCTCGAAAACCAGTTCGGGCCCGGCCACAGGCCGCGGGGGACCCGCGAGCGCGACCAGGCCGAGTTGCAGACAGAACCAGAGGGACCATTTCCAGTGAGGCTTCATGAGTCGGGGACGGCATTGAGGCGTTGACGGGCCAGCGCAAGGGCCTCGGGACCCCCGACATTCCCCGGAAACACCCCGTAGGTCAGTCCCGGAAACCGGGATTCTGGTCCGAGTCGCCAGACGGGAACGCCGGGCAGGAGCTGTCCGGCAACCCAGGCCTTGCGGACACCCAGGCCGCGAGTTGCCAGATCGCTGGAAGTGATGCCGCACACTGCCGCCATGCACCAGCTCGCTGAACAGCACGGGAAACCCCGGGGTGTCGCGCCACACCCGCGGGGCGGCGTCCGTGTCGGGAACGGCAGAGGCGGGGCGATTGAGTCCGCGGGAGTTCATTGGGGGCGATTCGAGGGAGAGGGGGTCATCGGGATTGGGACGGCAGGATCCGGGGAGCGCCGGACGGGAGCAAGGGACGCAAGATTTCCTTCCAGCCTGAGCCGGCACGGCCGGAGCCGCCATGCGGGACTGGATAGACCTCATGTGAATTTGCGGCGGCAGATCCTGCCCCCGATGCGTCGCCAGCGCGAGGTTCCCGCGCACTTTCCCTCTGCGTCGGGGTTCCCTACCCTCGTTTCCATGACCACCATCAACGAGATCGCCCCAGACCTGTTCCGACTCGCCGTCTACGTCCCCAGCCTCGACATGCAGTTCAACCATTTCCTGGTGCGTGACGAGGAGCCGCTGCTCTTTCACGCGGGGTTGAAGGGCATGTTCCCGGACTTGCGCCAGGCCGTGGCTTCGCTGATGGATCCCTCAATGCTCCGACATATCGCCTGGAGTCACTTTGAATCCGACGAGTGCGGTGCACTCAACGAATGGTTGCAGCTTGCGCCCCGTGCCGAGCCGGTCTGCACGCTCGTCGGCAAGCTGGTCAGTGTGGACGACTTCTCCATCCGCCCGGCTCGCGGGATGACATCCGGCGACGTCCTGATCACGGGAAAGTATCGCTACCGGTTTCACCGTTCCCCGCATATTCCCCACGGATGGGATGCCGGTGTCCTGTTCGAGGAAACGCGCAGGACGCTGTTCTGTTCGGATCTCTTCCACCACTTCGGCGATGTCGCACCGCTGACCTCGTCGGACCTCATCGAGCCGACGCGCAGCGCAATGCAGCGATTGCAGCAGGGCCCGCTGGCCGGTTACATGCCCTACACGCGCCAGACCGAAGGGGTCCTGTACTCCCTCGCCGCCCTGAAACCAGAGACACTGGCGGTCATGCACGGTTCATCCTACCGCGGCCAGGGTGAGAGGTTACTTACGGACCTCGCAGAGGTGATCCGGGAGAATTTCGATCAGGCCGAACCTTCGGACGATACCGCGGACGCGAGCCAACGAATGGATTCAGGGAGCCACCCCATGTTGGCGGAGGCGGCAATCCTTGACCGGCCAGACAACAAAAAGGACGGGTGATCAATCCGTGGGACTGGAAACCCGACGTTCCAAATTCCACGAAGTTCACCCGCCCGTGCGCGGCAGTCCGATTTGGAACCGCCCAACCCGCGGCTCCCCGAGTGCCTTCAATGCTTCGGAAGAATCACGGCATCAATCACGTGGATCACACCGTTCGATGCGATGATGTCGGCCTTGACCACCTTGGCCCCATCCGCACGCACCGCCCCGTCCGCGAGCGAGAGTGTCACTTCCTGGCCCTGCACCGTTTTCACGCCGCCGGGCTTGATTTCGCCCGACTTCACAGAACCGCCCACGACGTGGTAGGTCAGGATGGCCACGAGCTTCTCCTTGTTCTCCGGCTTCAGGAGGGACTCGACCGTGCCGGCCGGAAGCTTGGCAAATGCCTCATCCGTGGGGGCGAATACCGTGAACGGCCCGTCCCCCTTGAGCACGTCCACGAGACCGGCCGCCTGCACGGCGGCGACCAGCGTTTTGAAAGAGCCCGCCTCAACGGCGACCTCCACGATGTCCTTCTTGGTCTCTCCGCCCATCAACCCGAGCGAGGCCACGATGGAGGCTGCGAGAGCGATCATTGATTTCCTGTTCATTGAATTCCTTTTCTGGATGTTCTGTTTTTTGTTGAGCCATCCCCACGGCCGGAATCCGACGCGTGCTGACTGCAAAACCAACCTTCCACGCATTTCAAAGCTGTCAAACTACTGTCTATTTTCTGTCGACCTCAAGTTTCGCCACCGCGCTCGGATGGTGCTCCGGGGTTGTCCCACGCTCGTTGGGAACTCTCGGCGCAAAGGAACACGGCGGCGTTGCGGACCTGTTTCGGACGCCGCGGACAACCGGCGTGTCAGTGCCAAGGAACGGGGAAACCGGCAGCATTTGCCGCTCCACCGTTCCACAACCCTCACAACATCAGACCGTTCAAGGGTCCCCAAACTGTCGTGCGACCCCTCGACCGACCGCGCTTGCGGACGAGGGACCGCCGATCCGCGCCCCACCACCGCAAGTCCGTGGCATTTGGAGGTTTACCAAACGAAAACTCCGCGGTATGTCCGGATACGCCGCAGACGATCCGTCGGTCATGCAGACCGTCGTTCGGCGGCACGGCAAACCAACAGAACGAAACCGTTACAATGCTTGCACAAGTGGTCACCCAAACCCAGACCGTCGCCCAGACGGGCATTGGCATCGGCTCTGCCATCGCCATCGTGTGTTCATGGCAGCGCAATCGTTCGATCCTCTGGGCGATTCTGGCAGGAATTCTGTCCTGGTTTTACGTGATCTATTTCGCCGCGAGCCGGAGGCCGGACGAGGTGAGATAGTTTCCGTTGTGGACATTTTATTGCCGGAGAACGTTGCACGCTGGAGCCGCCCCGCCGCGCAGTTGATCCGCTCAAGAAATTCCACCGTCATCATTCCTGATTCGCGCCGATTCCCACCCCCTCCCTCCAGATCAATCGCTATGGGCTCAATTTCGAAATGTGATACTCCTCCCCCCATTTGATGGCGACGGCGACAGCATTCGTGAATGCCGATACCGGATAATTGGAGATGATAATTGGCCTGGCGGGAGCGAGTCCGGTGGTGGCTTTGATGGCCATCGGCGGCCCGGATGCCGGAATCACCTTATCGTCGGCAGACAGAAGCCAAATGGTCCAGGGGTGGATGCAACCATGGGACCGGGCTTCTCACCAATCGCGCCGCCGCGGTGGTGCGGCAATGCCGACAAAGATCACGATGCCATCGCCGCCGGGGTTCTCGGCAAAGTCCACGGCGAAATTGTTTTTCCAGTTGTTCAGCGCCCAAAGGTTTCCAGCCCGGTCAATACCCGCCACGGTAAGGCGTTGCAACGGATCATAGGCCGGCGGAGCGTTGGTGCCATAAAGCGGCGTCCCGTTGTGCAGCAGCACCTGGCTGCCGGCGGTGGGTACGGTGTAGCCGGTCGGTGGTGAAATCGGGTCGCCCATGCGGAGTCCGGGCGGGCGGGTCTCCGGATCGGCGCCGGCAAGCTTGGAAAGGCGGGAGGCGTACGGTGCGAGCCCGAGCGGCCCAAAGTTGGCAACCCAGACATGGTCTTCGCCATCCACGGTCGCACCCCACGGTCCGTCCACGCCACCGGCGCCATCACCATACCCGCCAAGCACCGTTCCGTCCGGCGCGACCGCATACACCTTGCTGTCCCCTTGGGAGGCAACCCAGGCATTCCCCTTGGAATCCAGGGACAATCCCTTGATGGCCTTCCCGAAAGGAGCCTCCCACAAGACATTCAACTGGCGTCCCGCCAGCTGCAACCGGAACAGATTGCTCGGGTACTCGCCGGAGATGCCACCGCCGCAGCTGACCCACGCGGTGCCGTCCTCGCCAATCTGAACGTCAAACGGCTGACTCCCCGCGTACAGCGGCAGGGACACGACATCTTCCGGATCCCCATTGAGAAACACATGGACGGAGTCGGTGCCATAACTGGTGATCCAAATGTTGCCCGCGGAATCCGAGGCAAGGCCCTGGGCCCGGACCGGGCCGCCCTGGTATCCGAGAGGACCGGAGATCGCGACACCATCCGCTGTGAACTGCGATGCGCTGCCATTGCAGCCGGGGCTGTTGGTCGGGTAGTAGAGGCAGTTGGTCACCGGGCCCCAGCCAAAGTTGCCGACCCACACCGAACCTTTCGGATCAATCGCAATCCCGTAGCCGCCGCCCAGGAGTCCCCCGGTCGTGATCGGGGACCGCGGGGTTCCAGCGGCGCCGGAGCCCGGCTTTCCATTGGGCTGCATCACCACCAGCATCCGGCTGGAGAACGGCGTTCCCTGGACCACGTTGTCCGAGATCCAGGCGTTGCCACGATGGTCGAAGGCGATGTTGCCCATGCCGCCGATCAGGTACTGGTCATCACCGGAGTCGTTGACCTTCACGGTCACGGTCCAGGCATCCGGCGCGGACTCCAAGCTCGGCCAGTAGGGCGTGACGTTGGTGGTCAGCCCGTAGATGGACAGCACGTTTTCTCCAGGATTTCGCGCAAGACTGGCCATTGCCTGGGACGTCGTGGTGGGCGTCGGAAGTCGGGGGTCGGCGGTCAGGCTGAAGAACTGCCGGGCCACCATTGGGTCGGCGACACAGGAGGCCAGGAGATTGGCCAGAGCCCGTGTGGATCGCAGGGAGTTCGACTCATCGGCGTTCGGGGAGGTCAGGAGAACGTCCGACGACCCGCCGCCGCCCAGTTCCACCAGATTCTCGTTCATCGCGGCCGCGATCCGGAGTGCGGAGGCATCGCCCCGAATTTCGCCCGCCCGGTAGAACTGGGCGAAGGCATACGAGGCCGCCACCGTGGTGAGTTCGTTCACCGTGATCCGGGACGGCAGCGTTGGCCCAAGCGCGGAGACCAGCTCCACGCCACCGTCGAGCGATGCCGTGACGACAAACACACTCTC
The DNA here is from genome assembly GCA_019634635.1 of Verrucomicrobiia bacterium. Classification (NCBI taxonomy): domain Bacteria; kingdom Pseudomonadati; phylum Verrucomicrobiota; class Verrucomicrobiia; species Verrucomicrobiia bacterium. Next base: position 12,771 of record JAHCBB010000031.1, on the reverse strand, counting down.
GGACGACACGCGTGGCGACCGGAGCTCAAAAGTGCCGTCCGGACCGGAAGTCGCCTGATCCACGACGAGCGGACGATCCTCGGTGGCTTCGACCAAGAGGACCTGAAGCCCCGGGAGCGGCCGGGCGGATGCCGTGCCGCCGGTCTGCACGGTCCCGCGGAGCAAGGCACCGCCGGCCGCCGCGTTGCTCAAGCGAAAATATCGGGTGATCGCACCCGGACTCAGCAGAATGGCGTTCGTCGCGACGCCTGGAACACGATCCCAGGTCAGATCCGAAATCGCGCTCGAACTCTCGAGGGCATAGCCGTCGGGGATGGCGTCCTCAGGCCATTCCACCAGAACGTTCACGCCGACTTTCTCCACCGACAACTTCGGTCCCGTCGCCAGTCCGGACACCGCCGCCAGCGCTTCAGGAACGAGGAAGGGAAGCGCCACGCAGGCCAGCGCGAAGGCAAAGGCTTTCATGAAGGCGGCAGCATGTCACATGTGGCCGTCGGTGAAAAGCTCCGCCAATGCGGAGGCCGTTGCCCTGGCTCACCACAGGATTCCAGGATCGCCAGCACGGACCCGCAAAGACGGCGCCATTGAACGGCTCGGACGCCACGCTTCAGATTCTTGACAATACCGATCTGCTGCCCGTGCGCTCGGCAGCGTCCATTTCCGGTCGGGCGCGGTTATTCCCCGGTCTCCTGGGCCAACGTGTAGCGGACGCAGAGCGGTTGCCCTGCGATGAGCGGCAGGCACGCGGTGCAGACCATCCGGTTGCCGAAGTCCTCATTTTCGACCACAACCACGCCGTCGGTAAACCACCGCCGAAATTCCGTGGTCCACTCGATGGTTTCGACTCCCCCCGACCGTGAGGTCCGCCCGCGCGATGGTGGACAGGACACCCACAACCCCCAAGCCGCCCATCAGGACGCGGGCGGGGTGAAAATGAGTATAAGCCGCCTGACGACGGTCGGCTCCCGGTGGCGGTGGCTGCTCAATCCAAGGAATCCCGCACCAGCGTCACGGCGGCGTCGAGCTCCCAGTCCCACGTCCCCGCGGGAGACGCGGGGTCGTACCACTCCCGGCGTTCCGGGGTGGGCCCGGCCCGCCTCGCGCGGCGCTCGCGCTCGCGGAGTTCGTCCCACTCCCGGGCGCGACTGCGGTCAAGGCCTCCCGCGCGAACGAAGTCCAACACCCGGTTCAGTTCGTCGCAGTCGAACCAAGTGCCGTGGGCGCGGCACTCGTCCACCACCACGCCGGATACGCGAGCGTAGTTGTTGCGGTTCATGAGCTCGCGGCAAACGGGACACGGCCGGTAGCGCGCCGGACCGGGGGCGGCGGGGCGGCGGAGCACGGCATCGGCCTGATCGGGCGGCAGGCGAAACTCGTCGGCACGGCGTGTGAGCGCGGCGAGCGTGACCGCGGGAACCCAGAAACCCCCGCAGCGCACACAGCGGAACGACTCGTGCTCGCCCTGCTGGCGGAGCAGCTCGGGATGGGCGTCGCAGACAGGGCAAGCGGCGTCAGGCATGAAACGGGATTAACTACGCCCGGAGATTTGCCTCGCGGCGCCACCCGGGCAAGGCTGGCGGGACATCGGGGTCGTTGACCATCCGGACCTGCAGGCCATCGCCTGAAAGCCTCATCCCCCGCGTCCGCTTCCAGCCTCGGCAGCTTCGCGACCTGTCGCACCAAACTTTTCGCCGCCACCTCTTGTCAGATCAGCCCCTGTTTTGGTAGCACTCCGACGTGCCTTCTCCCCTTCCACCAACCAGTGGGCCTTCCGGCACCCCGGACGGGATGCCCCGACGTGAGGTGCTCAAGCTCCTCGGGGGGGCCGGTGCCCTCGCTGCAGCACACGGTGTGTTGAACCTATGGGGTAGTCCGCCAGCGATGGACCTGATCCGCCAGCGGCGCAACCTCATCCTGTTCACCACGGACCAGCAGCAGGAGTTTCGCTGGTTTCCCGAGGGCTGGGAGCAGGCCAATCTTCCCGGATTGACCCGCCTGAGGAACCGCGGAGTGTCCTTTCGCCGGGCGTACACCAACACCGCCATGTGCACCCCCTCCCGAACCACCATGTTCACCGGGTTGTACCCCGCCCAGCATCGCAGCACCGACACGCTTTCGGAGGGCATGAGCCAGTCGGAGGGGGAACACCAGCTGGATCCGACGATCCCCAATCTGGGCACCATCCTCCGCGAGGCGGGCTACGACGTCGTCTGGAAGGGCAAGTGGCATTTGAGCAAGGGCGTAGACCAACCGGACGGCGGCCATGTGGACGACGACATCTCCCGATACGGCATGGAGGAATGGAATTCTCCGGATGCAGGTGGGAATGCCGAGTTAAAGAATTACGGGGGCGGTTCGACGGATCATGACGGCCGGTTCTTTGACGGGAGCACCTGGCAGCCTCCAACGGGTGATCCAACGGATCCGGACTACATTTTTACGCAGGCCGGCGGACCTGCGAATCCGTCCTGGGAACGCGACAGCGTCATGGCGTTCCTCCGGCACCGGATTGAGAACCCGGGAGAGAATCCCTTCTGCCTTGTTGTCTGCCTGATCAACCCGCATGACGTCCTCGGCTGCCCCGGGCTGAGTGAAGCCCTCGGCGGCAATGGAACCTACTTGGAGGGCGGGTACTTTGGGCGGACCGACGGCACATCTCCCTGGTCCGAGCAGACGGGCCCCCTCAGGATCGAGGTGCCGCCCACCGCGCATGAAGACCTCCTGAGGAATCACAAGCCGCAATGCCAGGCCCGTTTTCTTGCTGCCTCCGCCGGCCTCGGACCCGTGCCGACGGACTCCCTCAAACTTCAATATCTCAACTTCTATGGCAACCTGATCAAGCTCAACGACCGCTATCTGGTCCGGATGCTTGACCTGTTGGACGGCGTGGACGGGAGCGTGGATGCCGCAAGGGCGAGGACCTTGCGCGATCAGTCATGGATTGTCTTCACGTCCGACCACGGCGACATGGCGATGGCGCATGGCGGCCTTCGGCAGAAGTCGTTCATGTGCTACGAGGAGATGGCCAACGTGCCGCTCGTCTGGTCGAATCCAGTCGTTTTCCCCGAGGGGCGGGTTTGTCACGAACTCGTGTCGCATGTGGACCTGATGCCGACGATCTGCGGCGTGCTTGGCATTGACCCGGCTCCGTATCCATTCAAGGGAGTGGACTACAGCCGGCTGATTGAATTCCCGGACGGTCCCCGGGTTCAGGATTCCGTGCTCTTCACCTTCGATGACATCTGGAGCGGCCAGGAGGCGGCGGGATTCCCCGATGGCATCGTGCCACCTCCCAACCGTCTGCGGGCGCTGATCGAAAAGGATTACAAGTACGTGTACTACTTCGACGGCCTCGGGAGCGCGGCACCGCAAGCGGAATTCTACGACTTGCGCAGTTCCAGCGACGGTGGAACGGACACCGACCCGGCATCAGGAAAGGCCCTGGAGCGGGTCAATTATTCCGAATGGGCCATGCAACAGCAGCCCGGGCAGCATCCGCCTGCCGCAATTGTGGCGCAACGTCAGCGGGTCATGGGCAACCTGGAGGCCGCCCTGGACACGAAGCTGATGCCGCTGCCCCCCCAGGATGCCACGCCTCCAGAGGACTTTACGGCCCGATTGTACCGATGGACCGATGGCGACGGCGCCGTTCAGAGTGCCGTTCAACTGACCTGGATTTCCCGCTCAAACACCCAGTATCAGCTACAGGTGTCGGCAGATTTGCAGCGGTGGGAGGACTCGGGTCCGCTGATTCCGGGCAACAATGGACCGATGTGGCTCAACCAGACCGTTGCCGGAGAGGCATTCTTCCGGTTGAACTGGGAGCCGCTTGCCGAGAATCCGATTCCGGAGCCGACGACCGTCGTCGGCGGGGCGGCGCCGTGAAGCGAGCGTCTTGGCTCAGATCAGGGGGGCGGTGAGAGGGCCTTGCGGCAGCATGCCCATGATGTCCGCCGGGGCCCGGCGACGCCGGAGCAAGCCCGCCATGGTTCGCATGTAGGGATCAACGTGCCGGAAGAACCGGCGATAACCCGCACACAGGTAGTTGAGCCCGGGCTCCCCGTCTGGCGATGTGAGGAAACGGTGCTTCGGGCATTCTCCATTGCAGGCAAACCGGACGTCGCACTCTCGACAAAACCGCGGCAGCGTGCCGGATTTGGCCTCCCCGAATTCCCGCTGCGCCCGGGAATGAACCAACGATCCCAAGGAATCATTCAGGATGTTTCCAAGCCGGTATTTCGGATAGACAAAGTGATCGCAGGAAAACAGGTCGCCGTTGTGCTCCAACGCGAGGGCCTCACCGCAATCCTCCAGGAACAGACACAGTCCGGGACCATGCCCGGACCAAATCCCCAGCGAGACATCGAAAATCTGGACGAACACCCGGCCGACGTCGTGGCGGACCCAATGATCAAAGATGGCGCAGAGAAACTCACCATAGGATCCGGGCGGGACACTCCACTCCGTGACCGGTGATGGCGCCTGCCCCGGGTGGGGTGGTTCCGCAAAGTCCAGATTTTGCCCGTTCTCACCGGCCGCCGGCAACCGCTCGACCAGGGGAATGAACTGAAGATACCCCGACCCGGATTCCTTCAAGAATTCGTAGAGTTGGACGGGCTGGATGACATTCACCGCACTGACCACAGTGAGCGTGTTGAACTCAACCTGATGCTCCTTGAGCAGCGCAACACCCGCCATGACGCGGTCAAACGTCGGCCGCCGGCCCTTGTCCACCCGGAATGCGTCGTGAATTTCCCGTGGCCCATCGAGGCTGACACCGATCAGAAAACGGTGCTCCCGAAAGAACCGGCACCACCCGTCATCGAGCAGGGTCGCATTGGTCTGAAGCGTGTTGAACACCTCGCGACCCGCCCCGTAACGCCGCTGCAACTCGACGATCCGTCTGAAGTAATCGAGGCCCAGCAAGGTCGGTTCGCCACCCTGCCACGCAAACATCACGTCCCGGGTCTTCTGCGACGCGATGTACTGGCGGATGTAATTATCAAGAACCGCGTCGGGCATGCGAAAGGACTCACCCCTGGGGTAAATCGCCTCCTTCTCAAGGTAATAGCAGTAGGTGCAGTCCAAGTTGCACACCGGGCCCATTGGCTTGGCCATGACATGAAAGCCGTTTGGCTCAGGGGTGCGGGTGTTCATCGCGTGGTACCGGAGATCGTGGACGATCTGTTCGCCGCCGCAAGCCTCAGGACCCGGTCTGTTCGACACGACCCGGCAAGATGGACCCGAAGCTCCAGAAACGGACCCTCGAGCATCTCGGCGGCGTGACCGGGGAGGGGCATGGCCCGGAATTCTCACCCCAGCGACTCCAGCAGGCGCCGGAGTTCGTTGAGGCGCGCCCGGGCGTCGCGCTTTGCCAGCCGCGGGAACTGGCCGCCCACGGTGATCAGTTCCCGATTCCGGGTGAGCTTCACCTTGCCGGCAGTCACCTCCACGCTCGTGACCCCACGCGAAGCCGCCAGCAGCCGCAGCCCGTGCACGGTCAGCAGCAGGTCCACCGGCGGCGGCGGCGGACCGAAACGGTCCCGCAGTTCGCACGCCAGCGCCTCCAGGTCACCGGAACGCCCCGCCTGTGCCAGCTTGCGGTAGATCTCCAGGCGCTGCGCGGGTTCCCGCAAGTAGTCGTGAGGCAGGTAGGCGGGCGTCTTGGGCTCCGGGGGCGCGGGCACCTCCATCGCCGCCATCCGCGACCGGGTCTCGTCCGTGATCCAGAGGGCCACGCCCTCGCGGGGCACCTCGATGCCAGGCGGGGCACTGCTCCGCCGGCCCCGTGAAGCGCCCGGAGGATCGGACCGGCCCTCTTCGCCCGGGTTCATCGCAAGGAAATCAAGGCGGACCGTCACCTCGACACGTCGGCCAACCTGGCCGCCCTGCAGGGAGGCGATGCTCTGCTTGAGCAGCTGACAGTACAGGTCAAATCCCACCGCGGTGATGTGCCCGCTCTGCTGCGGCCCCAGCAGGTTGCCGGCGCCCCGGATCTCCAGATCGCGCATCGCGATCTTGAAACCTGATCCCAGCGCCGAGTACTGCCGGATCGCACTCATGCGCTTGCGCGCCTCGGTCAGCAGTTGCGCATGGCGCGGCAGCATCAGGTAGCAGTAGGCCTGATGCTTGTAGCGTCCGACCCGGCCACGCAACTGGTACAGCTCGCTCAACCCGAAGCGGTCCGCGCGGTCAATGATGATGGTGTTGGCGTTGGGAATATCGAGGCCGCTTTCGATGATCGTGGTGCTCACCAGCACATTGGCCTCCCCCGCCACGAACTGCGTCATCACCCGCTCCAGGTCGTCGGGATCCATCTGCCCGTGCCCGACCACGAGACGGGCGTCGGGCACCAGGTCCCGGAGTTTCGCCGCCACCGCCTCGATGGTCGCCACGCGGTTGTGGAGGAAGTTCACCTGACCGCCCCGGCCCAGTTCCCTCAGGATGGCATCGCGAATCACCCGCTCGTCGTAGTTCCCCACGAGGGTCTCGACCGGAAGCCGGTCCTGCGGTGGCGTCTCCAGCGTGCTCAGATCTCGCGCACCGCTGAGCGCAAGGTGCAGGGTCCGCGGGATGGGTGTCGCGCTCAGGGTCAGCACATCCACCGTCGCCCGCAGCCGCTTCAGACGCTCCTTGTGGCGCACCCCAAACTTCTGTTCCTCGTCCACCACCACCAGTCCCAGGTCCTTGAACTCCACGTCCGCGGACAGCATCCGGTGCGTGCCAATGAGGATGTCGGCCGTGCCCGACGCCACGGCCTGCAGCGACGCCCGCTGTTGCCGCCCGGTCCGAAAACGAGAGAGCAGCTCGATGCGCACCGGGTATCCGGCCATGCGCTCCCGAAACTGGTTGAAATGCTGCTGGGCCAGAACGGTGGTCGGCACGAGCACGGCGACCTGGCGTCCGGACATCACCGCCTTGAACGCGGCACGGACCGCCACCTCGGTCTTGCCAAAGCCGACGTCGCCGCAGAGCAACCGGTCCATCGGGCGCGCCGCCTCCTGGTCCTTCTTGACGACCTCAATCGCCGTCAACTGGTCCGGTGTCTCCTCATACTCGAAGGCCGCCTCGAATTCCCGCTGCCAGGCGGTGTCGGCCGCCAGGGCAATTCCCGGCTGGGTGGAACGGGCCGCCTGCACGCTCAGAAGTTCGCTGGCAAGATCCTTGACGGCGTTGGCCGCCTCCTCCTTCGCGCGGGTCCACCGCGTGCCCCCAAGGGAACTGAGCACGGGACGTGCCTTCCCCGCTCCGACATAGCGGCTGACGAGATGCGCTTCGCTGACAGGGACGTAGAGCCGGGGTGGCTCGCCTCCCGGTTCCCGGGGCGCATATTCAATCACGAGGCACTCCTGCCCCGGCGCCGTGGGGGCGGCATCCGCGCCCCCCGAGGACCGGGTCCGGGCGGGCGGCAGGGTCTTCAGTCCGCGAAAGATCCCAATTCCATTCTGGAGGTGCACCACGAAGTCGCCCTCCTCGAACTCCGCAAAGTCCACCTCGAAGGCCGATCGCATGGCCTGAGCGTGCGGGGACTTCAGACGCCGGGCGCGTGTCACCCGGTAACGGCCGTAGATCTCCGCATCCGTCACCACCACGGACCGGGGGCCCGGGAGCAGAAATCCGCGGGAAATGGCGCCGCGATGGCGCTCCGGCTCCGGGGTGCCCAGCCCGAATTCGGCCCACAGTTCCCCGAACCGCTGACGCTCCCCGTCGTTGTTGCAGAACACATGCACCGACCAGCCCTGGTGCAGCCAGCGGTGCATCTGTTGGAAGAATTCACGGCGTTGCGCCTCGGCCACCGCCGCCTCGGGCAGCGCAGCACCGATGGGCCGGAAGGCGTCGAGCGAATCCGCCGTGAGCGACGGCAACGCACCGACCGCAACGGCGTGCTCCACCGACTCCAGCGCCACAAGAGTCATGCCGCGCCGTTCAGCCTTGGCCAGCAGTTCCTCCCATGAGGCATGAAACGGATCCTCCGGAGGCACCTGTCCGGCATGGCGCATCACCTGGTCGGCAAGGGCCCCGGGATCACCCAGGACCAGCAGCGTGTCGGGCGGCAGGTAGTCGAGCAGCGTCCCCAGCTTGGAGGCAGCGGGGGAAACGCTTCCCTGCGTCACGGCGTCGGGACGCATCTTGAGCAGGCCGATCTCGCCGGCCGGCGGGATTCGGACGCGCTCGACCGGTTCCCGGGACATCTGCGACCCCGGGTCAAACTCCCGCAGAGACTCCAATTCATCCCCGAAAAACTCCAGTCGCACCGGCCATGGGGACGGCATGGGCCAAACATCCACGATGCCGCCGCGCCAGGAGAGTTCGCCCTTGTGGGTCACCTGCGCCTCCGGTTCGTAGCCCTGCGCCTCCAGCCACTCGATGAGATCGAGCGGGTTGACGGTGTCCCCTCGATGGAGCCATCGCACGCGGTCCCTCAACGCCGCGGCCTCAAACGACCGCTGGGACAGGGCCACAGCGCTGGTCACCACGGGCACCCGGACCGCGGGACCACCGTCCTCCGTGTGAGCGACCAGGGCCAGAAGGGTTTCCAACCGGTCGCTGATGACGTCCGCATGCGGCAACTTGTGCTCGTGCGGCAGCACCTCCCAGGCGGGAAAGAACAGGGGCACCGCCGACTTCGCGGCGGCCCGTTCATCCATCTCCGTCTGGGATGACACACGCTGCCACGTCGAGAGATCCGCATGCAGCGCCTCCTGCGCCGGCAGGGTGTCGGCGACCACCACCACCTGCCGCCCCGGAAACCGCCGCGCCAGCAGGGCGGACACGAAGGCATGGGCCGGACGCTGCAGGCCGGGCCACGTCATCACGCCGGCGGAGGCCGCCCTCTTGAGTTGGGCGGCAATCACGGGATCCGCCATGGCGGCGGCGAACAGGTCCGGTCGGACCTCATGGGACCCAGCGTCCGGCAAGCACGCGCAACGTGCCGGGACGGATCCGGTTCGCAATGCCGAAGGGACCGGTCCGCCGTCGTGATCGTGACTCACTCGGACGATCCAGGCCCGTCGTCCCCGGTCTCCCCGGCATCCTGATCCAGCCACTTCACGATCGTATGGATCAGGTAGCCAATGCCGGACAGGACCACCACGGCCGCCGACAGCCCGATGACGACGTCCCCACGCTTTTGCTCCGGAATGAACCGGATGGGGTACAGGAACGCCACGACGGCCATGACCAACAGGGCGATGGACGCCCCAGCGATCCATCGGCGGCCTCCGACGGAGCCCGCACGGGAAGAGTAGCGGAAAATGAGCGCCCAGTACCCGCAGGCAACCAGCGCGCCGGCGACAAATGCGGGAATGGCCAGGCTGGTCCAGTGGAACTCAAAGCCGAACGGGCCCTGGCGCAGCGTGGTCAGTGACGCCACCACGCCTCCCATGCCCACCGCCGACGCCAGCATGACCAGCGCGCGAAACATCGAGTCCTCATGAAGCGGGACCGGGGGCGGGGTGGGCGGAGGTTTCATCGTGCTCACCCCAGTGAAGCGGATGCCCCCGAAAGTGCCAGCCGGAGTTGCCGGAGACCGCCCCGGTCATCGGGCAGCGGCAGGCACGGGCAAACGGCGCTGCAACGCCGCGGCGAGGCGGGTGGTGAACGCCTCGCGCCCTGCCCCATTGAGGTGAGTCGCTGATGCGAAGTCCCCGTCAGGAAGTACCGCAGGGAGATCCTCCAGCGGAACGACCTGCGGCCCAAGCCAGCCTGCCAGGGCCTCCAGCGCCCGACGGTGGCGCGCAGCCTCCCCTGGATCGGCAAGAGACTCCGGAACGGGCGTGATGCCCACCGCAACCGTGACCGTTGTTGGAAACTGCCCGCCAAACCGACTCGCTGCGGCCTCCAGTCGGGGCGAAAGTTCCAGGGGCGGCAACGGCACGGCGGCACCCGGATTGAAGCGGCCCGGGTCCTCCACCCCTCCCCCGTCCGCATCCATCGCGCCCAACAGATCCCTGGAAAATCCGTAGCGGACGCCAAATGCCCCCGGCATCACTTCCGGGCGCACCCACGGTTCCACCCGGTCCCGAAAAGCGTCCAGCCCTAGCCACCAAGAGGCGTATCCCGTCCATCCCCGCGATGCCGGGGAGCGTCCCTCGGGCCGCCGCAGCCACTCCAGGAGCGCCACCATCTGCGGATCGGGACCCGGACGCCTAAGGAACGCGGGATGCACCAGCAGCACGACGGCATGAGGTACACCGGACGCCATCGCCTCCGCTGCCAGGCGCCCGAAGTCATCCAGGCCCAGGGTGCTGACCGAACCCAGGTTGACCACCGGCATGCCGAGTTCCCCGCTCAACTGCCTCGCCGACACTCCGGTCAGGCACGAGGAGTCTCCCACGAGAATCACCGAAGCCGGTTGTCGGCTGGACTGGATACGGTGCCCCAGCACCACATGGTCCATGTCGCGTTGCGGACGCGGATCCGGCAACAACCCGACGGCGAACAGCGTCCGGATCACGATCGCGGCGGCCATCAGTCCGACCAGTGGAGCACCAATGGATGCCAGGCATTGTCGAACGCTGAACGAATAGACGTGGCTCCTCATAACCCACTCAAAATTGAAAATAGATGAACGGCGGACCATCCCCGCGCCAATAGCACAGGATTGCGAACAGCAGTGCCCCCTGGATCGCCATCCGGGATCCGGTGCCCAGGGTGGCGCCCCAGTCCGGTCCGCGCGTTCCGCGGGCCATCAGGTCCAGGGCCAACGCGGGTAATCCGAACCACACCAGTTGAATGCAGGCGCTTCCGAGCCAGATGGGTGCGGTCAGCTCCGGCAAGGCTGCAAACATGCGGGAGGCCGTTCCGATCTCCGGTGCCCGGAACCACAACCAGCCCAGTCCGACGAAAACGAGGGTGAGCATCCGTCCAAGCGCTGCCGGCAGGGCGACCGGCCACAGAGTTCTCGAGGATAGTCCCAGTCCATGCCACGCCCCCCAGACCACAAAATGCCAGGCGGCGCCATGCCACAGGCCTCCCAGAAGCATGGTGATCATCAGATGCGCCACGGTGCGGGCGTGTCCGAACCGGTTCCCGCCCAGCGGGAGGTACACATGATCCCGGAGCCATTCCGAAAGGCTCATGTGCCACCGGTGCCAGAAGTCGCGAATGGAGGCCGCGAGATAGGGCTCGGCAAAATTCACCCGCAGTTCAAACCCGAGCAGGCGTCCCAGCCCGCGGGCGATGTCCGAGTAGCCGGCAAAGTCGCCATAGACCTGGAGCGAGAACGCGACCACGGCCACCCACACCCCGGGCCCCGTGAACCGGTCCTGAGCGAATGCCAGGTCCGCGACGCGACCGCAGGAATCGGCAACGACGACCTTGCGGAACAGCCCCACCAGGATCCGCCACAGGCCTTCGCGGATGGCCCCGGCGGTGATCACCCGGGTGGATGCGAACTGCGGGAGCAGATGGGCCGCACGCTCGATGGGACCGGCGACCAGTTGCGGAAAGAAGGCGACATACGCCAGGAACGCGGTGGGATCCCGGCAGGCGGCGACGCGGCCGCGGTGGACGTCCAGCACATAACCCAGCGACTGGAAGGTGTAGAACGAAATGCCGACGGGCAGGATGATGTTCAGCGTCGGCCAATCCGGTGTGCCGCCGAGCCGCGTGATCATGGTCGCCAGGGAACCGGCGAAAAAATCGAAATACTTGAAGACCGCGAGCAGCCCGAGGTTGAGGACCACGCTGAGCGCCACCAGGCGTGTCCGCCACGGGGCCCGCGCCTGTTCAACGGCGATCCCGAGGTGGTAATCCACCAGCGAAGACCCGACGAGCAACGGAAGGAACCGCCAGTCCCAGGCGCCGTAGAACCCCCAACTTGCCAGGACGATCAGGCGGTTCCGCCAGGCCACCGAGCCGCGCACCAGCCAGTAGAGGCCGAGGAAGGCGGTGAAGAAGACGACGAACGTTCCGGAATTGAAGAGCATTGGCGCCCGAGCGGACCGGTTCCTATGGTCTGCAAGGATGATGGCGCAACGGATCGGGCGGGGGCGAGGCTTCACCCTCATCGAACTGCTGGTGGTCACCGCCATCATTGCCGTGCTTGCCGGCCTGCTCCTGCCCGTCCTGTCCCGGGCCCGTTCGCGGGCCGGCGGGGTGGAATGTCTCGGACGCCTCCGCCAGACGGGCCTGGCCACGCTGATCTACGCGAACGACCACCGCGGATTGGTCCGCCTGCAAAACCCGCTCTCTCCCACCAACACCTGGGCTCGCACCCTCGCCACCCAGCAGAACCTGCCGGGGAAGACCTTCCTCTGCCCCACGTACCCGCCATGGACGTTGACCAATTGGCTGACGACCTACGGCGTCTGGGTGGATCCGCCGGGCGAATACCTCTCCGGGGTCCTGCGGGAGTTTTTGCAAACCGACCGTGTCCGGCAGCCCGACGCCCAGTTGCACGCTGCGGACACCACCAGCCGCGGACGTCAGGGGATCACCGCGCGGCAATTCCACACGTTTCGCATTGTTGAGGACTACGAACTCCACGGGCGTCACGCCAACCGTGTGAACGGCTGGTTTCTCGACGGCCATGGCGAATCCCTGGGCCGCCCGAGGATCGAGGCCCTCGGCTTCATCGGACTCTTTGAGAAGGACACCTTCCCCGGATATTTCGATTGATCCGAACCGGGGCGGCGTGGCGCCGTGTTCCGAATCGCCAATTTCCAGCCAGCACCACAATCACACCGACGGCTGTCAGCAACTCGATTAGCGTAAAACCACGGGCAGGTCGCTCCAGATCGCTGGCCGCGAAAATGCACTCTCTGGATC
>JAHCBB010000030.1 GCA_019634635.1 Verrucomicrobiia bacterium | reverse complement strand
GTCGGGCAGCGCCGGGTAATCTTGGTCGCAGGTGAGGCTCCTGCCTGGTGGGGTGAGGCTCCCGCCGAACCGTACGGGTAGCCGGCGAACTGGGCCTGTGGAGACTTCACGGACGGCTCAGGAGGACCTTCGCCCTACCGGGGTCGGGCAGCGCCGGGTAATCTTGGTCGCAGGTGAGGCTCCTGCCTGGTGGGGTGAGGCTCCCGCCGAACCGTACGGGTAGCCGGCGAACCGGGCCTGTGGAGACTCCACGGACGGCTCAGGAGGACCTTCGCCCTACCGGGGTCGGGCAGCGCCCGGTAATCTTGGTCGCAGGTGAAGCTCAAACCTGGTGGGGTGAGGCTCCTGCCGAACCGTACGTGTGGCCGGCGAATTGGGCCTGTGGAGACTTCACGGACGGCTCAGGAGGACCTTCGTATTGCCTCACCGGGGTCGGCTGGGCAGTTTTTTCGTCTTTGCGGGGAAGGTCGGAGTGAACGAGCCTGCCTCGGGTTCGGCGATTTTCCTGACCCCCACTTCAACACCTCGTTCCTCATCGCAAATGAATTCTGCCTTCCTTGCAATGCTCACGGCCATCGGCGCCCTTGCGGTGCTGAGTACCAGTCACCCGGTCCGCGGCGCCGACCTGGAGGACCAGGTCACGGAAACCATCGCCAGCTTCAAACTCGCGGATCCCGGCATCACGAACTTCTTCTCGAATTCGGCCGGCTACGTGGTTTTTCCCAATATCAGCGAGGGCGGATTCATCATCGGCGCCGAGCGGGGCAAGGGACTGCTCATGGAGAAGGACAAGAACGAGGCCACGGCGAAGGTCACCCTCACGGCAATCAGCGTGGGTGCTCAGGTCGGGGGTGGCTCGTTCTCCCAGGTGATCTTCCTTCAGGATTCGAGCGCCTTGAAGTCCTTCAAAGAGGGCCAGTTGACCATGGCGGCGGATGCCAAGGCCACCGTGGCAGCCTCCGGGGCCAGTGCCAACGCGAAGTACCAGCAGGGCGTCGCCGTGTTCGCCCTGCCCAAGAGCGGCGCCATGGTTTCCGCATCCGTGGGGGGGCAGAAGTTCAAGGTCGAGCTGATTCCGTGATCCGTCCCCAATCGTTGCCCCACCGGTGGGGTTACGCTCCGCGGAGGCGTCCGCGCATGGTGTTGGTGGGTTGAATTCCCGGTGAAGCCTGCGGTTCGTCCCGCTGGGTCGCGCGGCGGGACCCTGTGACCTTCGTGGGTCCCTTCCACGGTTCAATCGAGAAACGGAGAGGCCCACCGGGGCTTGTGTCGCAACTGGGGCTTTTCTCGCCGGTACGGGCGTGGTCTTCTGGAAGGGTTCCCGTGGGTTGTTTCCTGACCCGGCATTCCGTTGAGGATTGCCGGTTCCGACCCTGAAGGACCTTTCGAGCAAACCGCCAGCCACACCCGCCATGCTTCCGAATGCCTTGACGCCGTCCGATGCCGCTCCCGCCGAGGTGGATGGTCACAAGCTGAAGTGCCTCATGTGCCATCACGAGACGTTCCATCGTCGCCGATCGCACATGGACACCTCCCTGATGACGTCCATGAACCCCGACTGGGTGGATCGCCAGGTCTATTGCCTGGTTTGTGATCACTGCAGGTTCGTCCACTGGTTTCTTTCCGCCTGAAGCGTTCGGACCTGAAGGGGTGGGTCCATAGCGGATCCTCCCACCATCAGGTCCATTTTCGGCGGGGCAGCAACTGGGCCGCGCGTGGGGTCGCCACAAGCCCGGCTCGCGGCGACACGTACGGTTCGGCAGGAGCCTCACCCCACCGGGTCAAGGCCTCACCCCACCAGGTGAGCTTCGCAGCCCATCAGACCGCACATCGGTCCCCCAACCCGGTGGGGCGAAGGTCCTCCTGAGCCGTACGTCCGTGAAGTCTCCACAGGCCCGGCTCGCGGCGACACGTACGGTTCGGCGGGAGCCTCACCCCACCGGGTCAAGGCCCCACCCCACCAGGTGAGCTTCGCAGCCCATCAGACCGCACATCGGTCCCCCAACCCGGTGGGGCGAAGGTCCTCCTGAGCCGTACGTCCGTGAAGTCTCCACAGGCCCGGCTCACGGCGACACGTACGGTTCGGCAGGAGCCTCACCCCACCGGGTCAAGGCCTCACCCCACCATCCGGCCGGCCAACGGTGGTCCCGGCGTCCTCCGGACCTCGTTGGCGTTTGCGACGGAATCCGCCCTCGACACCGATCGGCACCGATCAAGACTCCCGTCGAGATGTCTGCGGCCGAGTTCGTTCACCTGCACCTGCACACGGAGTATTCGCTCCTCGACGCCGCCTGCCGCCTGGACCGCCTGATGGCCCGCGCCGCGGCGTTGAAGTTCCCGGCAATCGCCCAGACCGACCATGGCAACATGTTCGGCGCCATCGAGTTCTATCAGGCGGCCCGCAAGCACGGCATCAAGCCAATCCTCGGTTGCGAGGTGTATGTGGCCCCGGGGAGCCGGCTGGATCGCAAGCCGGGTTCGGGGATGCGCGACGTCTATCACCACCTCGTCCTGCTGGCCAAGGATCTCGAGGGCTACCACAACCTGGTGCGTTTGGTCACCGCCGCAAACCTGGAGGGCTATTACTACAAGCCCCGCATTGACCGTGAACTGCTCGCCCGCCATTCGAAGGGCCTCATCGCCCTGTCCGGCTGCCTCGCCAGCGAGGTGCCCGAGGCCATCCTCAAAGGCGATGAGGCAAGGGCCCGCGATACCATGGACTGGTTTCGCCAGACCCTGGGACGCGATAATTACTACCTCGAGCTCCAGAACCATGGCATCCCGGAGCAGGCCCGCGTCAACCGCGCCCTGATCGGGTGGGCGGATGAGTTCGGACTCAAATGCGTGGCGTCCAACGACGTTCACTACGTCGAAGAAGGGCATTGGAAGGCCCATGACTGCCTGATCTGCATCGGCACCCAGTCGCTGCTCAGCGATGCCAAACGGATGCGGTATCAGGAGGCGCAGTTTTATCTGCGGACCCCCGGGGAGATGGCGGCGCGGTTTGCCGAGGTGCCTGAAGCGGTTCGCAACACCCTCGAGGTGGCCGAGAAATGCAACGTCGAGATCCGGTTCGGAAAGGGGGCGGAGCACTACCCGGTCTTTGAACCCCCCGAAACCTGGACCCGCGAGGGCTATCTGCGCCTGTTGTTGTGCGAGGGTCTGAAGAAGCGCTACGGCATTACCGCCCGGGTCGAGGGACGGCAGATCATCGTGGAATCCGTGGCGGATCCGCGGCAACTCGACCGGATCGCGCCTGCCGGAGATCCGGAGGCTGGCGCCCCGGAAGCCCATCCCGCAGTGCGCCTGATTCTGGCCCGCCTCGACCTGGAGCTCTCGGTCATCGAGTCCACGGGGTACGTCTCGTACTTCCTCATCGTCGGCGATTTCGTCCGGTACGGACGCAGCCGCGGCATCGCCTGCGTGGCGCGCGGATCCGCGGCCGGCTCCCTGGTGACCTACCTGCTGGAGATCGCCAACGTGGACCCGCTCCGGTACGGCCTCCTGTTCGAACGGTTCCTCAATCCGGAGCGGGTGAGCCCGCCGGACATTGACATTGATTTTGCCGACGATCGCCGGGCGGAGGTGATCGAGTATGTGCGCAACCGCTACGGACGCGATGCCGTCGCGCAGATCATCACCTTCGGCACGATGGGTGCGAAATCGGTGCTGCGCGATGTTGCCCGGGTGATGGGGTTGAGCTTCAGCGAGTCCGACCGCCTCGCCAAGATGGTGACCGACGGCAAATGGAGCCTGAAGGACGCCCTCGAGAAGAATCCCGAGTTTCGAAAGGCCTATGAGTCCGAACCGGTCACCGCGGAGCTGGTCGGCCACGCCATGATCCTGGAAGACCAGGCCCGCAGTGCCGGAGTTCATGCCGCGGGCGTGGTCATCGGCGCGCAGCCGCTGGTCAATCTCCTGCCGCTCAAGCAGGACGATGAGGGCGGGATCGTGACGCAGTATGCCATGGGTCCCGTCGGGGACCTCGGCCTGCTCAAGATGGATTTCCTCGGGCTCAAGACCCTCACCGTCCTCCGCAACACGGTGGAACTGATCCAGCGCACCGCGGGTTCGGCGCCCGACCTCGACCATCTGCCGCTGGATGATGCCCCGACCTACGCCCTGCTGAACAACGCGCAGACGCTGGGGGTGTTCCAGCTGGAGTCCGGCGGCATGCGGGATCTGTGCCGCAAGTTCCAGATCGAGAGCGTCGAGCACATTACCGCGCTGATTTCGCTGTATCGCCCGGGCCCGATGGACCTCATCCCGGATTTCATCCGTCGCCGCCAGGGCGAGCAACCGGTGGAGTATCCGCATCCGCTCCTGGAGCCCATCGCCAGGGAGACTTACGGAATCCTGATCTACCAGGAGCAGGTGATGCAGGCCGCGCAGATTCTTGCGGGCTACACGCTGGGCGGCGCCGATCTGCTCCGGCGCGCGATGGGCAAGAAGAAGCTCGAGGAGATGGTCCAGCAGCGCGAGGCCTTCGTCGCCGGCTGCGCCGCGGTCAACGGCATTCCGGCGGCCAAGGCCAACGAGATCTTTGACCTGCTCGAAAAATTTGCCGGTTACGGCTTCAACAAATCCCACGCCGCCGCCTACGCGATCGTCGCGTACCAGACGGCCTACCTGAAGGCGAACCACCCGGTGGAGTTTCTCAGCGCCATGATGACCAACGACCAGGCCGACCTGGCGAAGCTGGCGCAGTACATCACCGAGGCGAAGGAGTTTGGCATCGAGGTGCTCGGGCCCGACGTCAACGAGAGCGACGTCAGCTTTGCCCCGGCGCCCGCGGCGGCCGGAACCCCCGGCTCGCGGCGGATCCGCTTCGGCCTGGCGGCGATCAAGGGCGTGGGGGAGGTCGCGGTGCAGTCCATCCTGGAGGCCCGCGCCGGGGGCGGACGCTTCACCACGCTGGAGGAGTTGTGCGGGCGCGTGGACATGCGGGCGGCGAACAAAAAGGTGCTGGAATGCCTGATCAAGGCGGGCGCCTGCGATTCCCTTGGATCGAACCGCGCGACGATGATGGCGCTGCTGGATGGCGCCGTGAGCCGGGCGAGTTCGCTGGCGTCCGATCGCGCCCGTGGCCAGGTGTCGCTCTTCGACGCCCTCGACACCGCACCGCCGGCCTCGGGGTCCACGGGCGGACCGCTGCTGGAGGAGTGGCCGGTGGCCGACCGCCTGGCGGCGGAAAAGGAGCTGCTCGGGATCTACATCAGCGGGCATCCCCTGCAGCCGTTCGAGACCCTGCTCTCCCGGTATGCGCTGCACGCCATCGCCGAATTGCGAACGCTCGAAAACCGATCCATGGCGCGCATCGGAGGGCTGGTGTCGGCCGTTCAGGAGGGCCTCAGCCGCAAGTCCGGACGCAAATATGCCATGGTCACCGTCGAGGACCTCACGGGCAGTGTGCAACTGCTGCTCATGAACGAGAACTATGACCGGTATCGGGCGCTGGTCCCGGTGAATGCGCCGGTCCTCGTCACGGCGGAGGTCAACACGGGCGAGGATCGTCCGAAGCTGTTTCCGCAGGAGGTGCTGCCGCTGGCGGACGCCCCGAAACGGCTCACGCGCCAGGTTCACCTGAGGCTGCGCGCCACCGGCCTCGACCGGGCCCGCCTGGAGTCGGTGCGCGCGCTCGTGGAGGCGCATCGCGGCAGCGTGCCCTTGTTCCTCAGCATCCGCATGGACCATGGCCCCGTGGCATTTCTCGAAAGTCACGAGCGCTTCTCGGTCGCGCCGACGCTTGAGTTCGAGGCGGCGGTCAACGCGGCGCTCGGGCCGGCCACCTTTTTTGCGAAACCCGATGTCTCCCTCCCGGAGCGCACGCCGCGCCGCTGGGAACGCGGCTGAATATCCGGGCGGCCCCGCGGGTCGTTCGGACGTCCCGTTTCTCCCATGAAATCCGTTGGTTGTTTCATTGTCGCCCTGAGCCTCGCCGCCGGAGGTGCCGCCCAGACCCCCGAGTGGATCTGGTTTCAGAAAACCGATGAGGCCGAGACCCGGTATTTCCGGAAGACCTTCGCCGTGGAATCCACGGTTCCAAAGGCGATCCTCGTGGCCACGGCGGATGACGCCCTGGAGGTGTTCCTCAACGGGGAGCGGGTCCTCTCGGCGGATCAATGGCAGCACGGACACGTCGTGACGTTGACCAACCGGGTGACCGCCGGGACCAATGTCCTTGCGGTCCGTGCCATCAATGGCGATGGCTCGCCGGCGGGCGTCGTCCTGAAGCTCACCCTTGATTCCGGCAGTGATCCGCGGGTCCTCGTCTCCGATGGTTCATGGAAGGCGTCTGATCGGGAGCGTCGTGGATGGCGGCGGACCGATTTCGACGACACCACCTGGGAGGCGGCCGCGTCGCTGGGGCGGCTGGGCAAGGAACCCTGGGGAGCGGTGTTTGCCACCACCCTCCCTGGCGCGGCGCGTCCGCTGGGCAGTGGTGGCGGCGGTGCGGTTCGTGTGGCCCCCCCGGCCGATCAGCTTGCGGCGTTGCCGGGGTTCCGGGTGGAACTGGTGACCGGAGGCGGACCTGAGGAGGGTTCGTGGGTCAACCTGTGCCGTGATCCCGGGGGCCGCTTGATCGTCAGCCCGCAGTATCCCCGGGCCAATCCGGATGCCGGATTGTTGCGGTTGACCCTCGGGCCCGACGGCAGCGTTGCCAAGCGTGAGTTCATCGCCCGGCCGCTCTACGACGCGCAGGGAATGTGTTTTGCCCATGGGGCGCTCTGGGTGGTGGTGAACAGGTACTCGACCGGGTTTGAGTCCGGCCTCTACCGGATCACCGACGACGGCAGCGACACCTGGCAGCAGATCACCCTGGTGAAGGCGCTCCCCGGTGGTGGAGAACACGGGCCCCATGCGGTGGCGCTGGGACCCGACGGCCAGCTCTGGGTCCTCGCCGGCAACCACACGCAGCCGCCGGAGGGGCTCGCGGCCCAATCGCCGCACCGGCATTACGCCGAGGATCTCCTGCTGCCCCGTCGACCCGACGGCAACGGCCACGCCACCGGCATCATGGCGCCCGGTGGCTACATCCTGCGCGTGAGCCCCGAGGCCACCACCTTCGAGCTTTTCTGCGGCGGGTTCCGCAATGCCTATGACTTTGCGTTCAACGTGGATGGAGAATTGTTCGCCTGGGATGCCGACATGGAATATGACTGGGGCGTTCCCTGGTATCGCCCGACGCGGGTCAACCACGCGGTGTCTGGTGCCGAGTTCGGATGGCGCTATGGCACGGGCAAGTGGCCGGCGTACCATGCCGATTCGCTTGGGGCGGTGGTGGACGTCGGCCTCGGCAGTCCCACCGGCATGACCAGCGGAACCGGGGCGAAATTCCCGGCGAAATATCAGCGGGCCCTCTACGTCCTCGACTGGACCTATGGCCGGTTGATGGCAGTGCACCTGGAACCGGACGGCGCAAGCTACACCGCCACCTGGGAGAACTTTGTTGCCCCGGCAGGCCTGGTGACCCCGGATGCCCCCAAACCACCGCTGAACCTCACCGACGCCATCATCGGGTCCGATGGCGCGATGTATTTCACCGTCGGCGGCCGCAATACGGCGTCCGGACTGTACCGCGTGACCTATCACGGCACGGAGCCCGTGACGCCGTCGGTCGAGGCGAACACCGTGGGGGCTGACGCGCGGGCGACCCGCCGTCGTCTGGAGGCGTTTCATGGCCGTGTGGATCCCGGGGCGGTCGAGGCGCTCTGGCCGTCGCTGAACAGTCCGGACCGGGTCCTGCGTCATGCGGCCCGGATCGCCCTTGAATCCCAGCCGGTGGACGTCTGGAAGGATCGCGCGCTTGCCGAGACGTCGGCCGATGCCGGCCTGACGGCCTCGCTGGCCTTGGCGCGGGTCGGCGGTGCGGCCCTTCAGGAAGCCAATCTGCGCGGCCTGGGCCGATGGCCGCTGGCCACGCTCAGCGAGCGCCAGCAACTCGACAAGCTGCGGATCATCCAGGTGAGCCTGGCCCGAAATGGACTGCCTTCCGCCGGGCTTGTGGCGATGGCCAGCGAGCGGCTCGGACGCAGCTACCCCAGTGCCAGTGCGCTGGTGAACCGCGAGCTGGCGCAGGTATTGATCGCCCTCGGGGCGCCGGATGTCGTCGAGAAGACGCTCACCGTGATGGCCCGGGCCGCAACGCAGGAGGAGCTCATGCATTATCTCTTCCACCTCCGGACGGCCCGGAACTGGACCCTCGACCAGCGACGTGAATACCTCGGGTACTGGATCCAGGTCCGCGACGACCAACCTCACGAGCCTGAATTGCTCCTGTGGTTTGAGCAGGCCGGGCGGCCGTACAGCAACGGCGCCAGCTTCAATAATTTTCTCAAGAACTTCCTCGCGGATGCCACGGCCGGATTGGACGGGGACGAGGCCGCGGCCCTGGAGCCGCTGATGGCCTCCATTGCCAGCGGTGCCACCGGGGGCAGCCGCGTCCGCGAATTTCCGGCAGCAAGGGAGCGACCCTTGATCAAGGCCTGGACGCTCGAGGAGCTTGAGGAGGATCTGGAGGCTGTAGGACGAGGTCGCGACTTTGAAAATGGGCGTCAGGCGTTTGTTGACGCCCAATGCCTCGCGTGTCACCGGTTCGGACGCGAGGGCGGCGGTGCAGGGCCTGATCTGACGGCCGTGGCCGCTCGTTTCAGTCGGCGCGACGTGCTGGAAAGCATCCTCGATCCCAGCCGGGTGCTGTCCGAGCAATATCAGAACACCGCAGTGACCCTGAAGGATGGGGAGGAACACGTCGGCCGGCTGCTGCAGGAGACGACGGAATCCCTGGTGTTGATGACCGATCCGCTCGAACCCGGCTCGACCGTGACGCTTCGCAAGGCTGACATCGTCTCTCGCGCCGCCTCGAAGGTTTCGCCCATGCCGGAGGGCCTGGTGAACGGCCTCGGCCGCGAGGACCTCCTGGATTTACTGGCCTTCATTGAATCCTCCGGCCGCCGGCACCATCCAGCCTTCACGAAGTAGCGTTGGAACGGAGCGATTTGCCCGCGAACACCCGCACAAGAGTCCGGCAGGTCATGGAGTGCGCCAGCCCTCTGGCGCTTTGGCACCGCGTCCGGGCGGCACAGCGGGCGAAACCCGACTCCCGCGTCCCCCGGGGCTCCGGGCGGCCACACGCCGCAACGCCCATCTCGGACATCCCCGCCGTCATGTGCCCGCATCGTTCGGACTCACTTCGGGTGGCATTCTTATCACCTCGGAGCTTGTCCCTTACCACAATTGTGGACCGCGGCAAAAATCGCTTCACCGGTGTTGCCGGAGTCCCCGGACACGCCTCGGGGAGGGTTCCGTCGTGATATGGCGCAATATCCGACGAACCACTTCGCCAACGGCCTCGTTTACAACCTGTTGGAGAATCTCTTGCCCGTCGTGATACTGAGCTCACAACAGGACCTCGCCACGCCCGTCGTGGCTGCGCCCCGATATCAGCATGCTCCCGGCGTAAATTTCATTTTGACAACATGTTGCTCAAAGTCAGAATCGTCCCGATATCAATATCGTGACGGGCTGCCGTCGCTCAACCAAACGGCTCGATGAAAGCGATCCAATATCTCATAGGCATGTTGACGCTTTTGGCTTTGCTCGGCTGCGGGGGCAGCGACAAGTCTGATGCCCGGCTCAACGGCACCTGGAAGTCGAATCGAGAAGATAGCGTTGCGGACGCCTTCCGCCGAGATCCTCGATGGACCAACGCGCCCTCGGAGAAGGTCGCACGATTTCGAGATATCTTTGGGCACATGACTTTGAGTTACTCCAATGGCGTGGTGACTACGCGATTCAAAGGGGAGGAGGGGACGCTGCGATTCACGGTCATTGAGCGAGGAGAGGATTACGTTGTGATTCGTGTGCATGGCGGCAACCAGGACAGGAAGGAGAGCCGTATCCAGTTTGTGGATGACGACCGCGGGTACTGGATCACGACTGAGACAATCATGGGCGATGAGCTTCGTGAAAAATTCGACAAAGTAATCAGCGAACCAGACGGTGCAGCGAACGGGAGCCAGCCGATTCCTTCAAAGCCACATTCAACGTCACCGACGGCTGGCCCCCGTTGCTGACCTCTGCGTTCGACGACAAAGGGGTCCTTATGAGAACGACGTTGCCACACCGGATTGTGAGGCTGGAGGGCGAGTTATGGCGGATTCGTCCAGATGGCGGTGAGCTGGACGCGGCGGAGCAGCAGGAGTTGCGCGATTATTTTGACGAGGTTCGTTTGCCCTACCGAATTGAGCACGGGCGGCTTTGTGTTCCCGGGACCATCACATGGCAGGCGCTCTGCGAGAGATTGGAGCACTTTTATGATGGGCGCGCTGAGATTTATCCGTTTTGACTCCATGGGCTCGCCGAACAAATCGCTGCAAACGGACCGCCGCCCTTCGTTTCGGCTCCGAGCGCGTCGGTGCATCGGACGCTCGATTCGCTGCCAACGCCCGCATCCGGCAGCGGTCGGTGAATTCGGGCGTTGGGCAGGATCCCTCGGCTGTGCGCGCAATGAAGAACCGCTCTAAATCGGCTATCGCCATTTCCATTGTCTTGGTTCTCGGTGCCATTTTATGGCTGACCCTTCGGACGGCGGATCGGGAGCCGTCCTACCAAGGCAAGCCATTAGGGGTCTGGCTCAAGGGCTTCGATGCCGCTCAGGGATCTGCAGAGTACGCGGCCGCACAGTCAGCCGTTCAGCATTTCGGCACGAATGTCGTACCGCGCCTGATTTATTACCTTCGTCGCAAGGACCCTCCCTTCTATACCCAGTGGATCAACCTGAAGGCGAAGCTTCATTTGCTGCACGGTGAGGTGGACTATGCCGTATTTTGGAATCGAAGGGCCGCGCATGCGTGCGGGGCACTCGGTCCGGCGGGTGAGGCTGCCTTCCCGGCTCTGACGAAAGCGATGAATGACCGAGGTGCCGCTTCGGATGTGGGGAATGGCCTTTCCAGGATGATGCCCACGAGCGTACCTGTTTTGACAAACGTGTTGGCTACGGGAAGCGTGGTTGCCCGCTGTCGGGCGGCAGACAATCTCGTGACGGCCTTCTCCCACCCTGGGGTCGAGGGAATGGCGCGCACTGCGCTTATTGTTGCCCTACACGACTCCGATCGCGGAGTCCGAATGACGGCGGCTTCGGCATTCCAATTCTGGAACACCAACTTGGACTCTGTTGTCCCGGAGCTGGCGCGGCGGCTGAGCGATCCTGATGCCAGCGTGCGCGGAAACGCCGCGACCAGCCTTGGGAACTTTGGCAGCGCCGCAAAAGCGGCTGTCCCCGAATTGCTGAAGCTTCTTCAGGACACGAACTCGTACGTCTCTGGAACAGTTGCTGATCGTGCGGCCATGGTGTTGTCGAAGATCGATCCGGAAGCAGCAATTCGACCGGGTGTGGACTGAGCCAGCACCAGGAGGGACTGCCCAGCAAGAGCACAGGAGCGAACAGCCGGCCCGCGTCGCAGTTCAAGAGTCGCGTACTTCGGCGACGCGCTCTGGTTGTCGAGAGTCGCGGGGGTCACCACGGCGGGCCGACCGTCGCTCAGGTCTGTCGTCTGGCTAGAGCGGCGCAGATCCTCCACGGCGGCGAGCCGGCAACGCACCAGGTCCCGGATGGCCTCATCGGCTTCGTCCGGGACGTGGATGGAGGTGAGTTCGCCGGCCCGGAGGAGCCGGGCCAGCGTCAACGCGTCACGGCGATCGGTTTTGACCCGGTCGGAGGCCCGCTTGGGGATGAGCGAGGGACTGACAACGTCGCAGGCGATGCCCTGAGCCCGGAGGTGGCGGCAGAGGGCGAAACCGGTCGGACCGGCCTCGTACACGTAGCGGGCCTGGGAACCGTCTCCGGTCAGGCGCTTGTGGAGCTTGTCCAGCGCGTGAGTGTGGGCTGGGATGTTGCCGTAGGAGCGGACCTCGCCCGCGGGATCCGCGATGGCGACGGCAATGGTTTCGGCGTGGACATCCAGGCCGACATGCTTGAGCTTTTGTGCTGTGGGTGACGGGTTCATGAGGCACTTCTGGTTGACTGGCTGGCGGAGGGATCCGTCCGGCCACAACCCTGTGGCTCTGGAGGCCGCCAACGCGGCTTTTAACCCACGTCCGCCCGACTCGTCACCCACGCTCAACCGTCCGTTGTTGAGCCATAGGGTCTCGGCCACACACGTTATGCCCACTGAATTTCCTCACGTTACCTTTCTGATGGCCCGCGAGTATCCCGAGGAGGACGGGCTTTGGAATCCACGCGACAACGACCCGCCGCTAGATGGCGGCTTTCAGGTCAACGTCTTTGGGACACGAGAGCATTACTTGAGACTCGCAGACGCCATTCGGCGTTTTGCGGAGCAGGACACATCGAACGATGGCGACCACCACGAACACTTCGAGGGTCTGTTCACTGCGAACGGCAAAGTTCGGTTGAACGTCATACTTCGGAAGGACGATGTGGGAGACAGCATATGGAAGACTTGGTTTCCAAAATCATGACCGTGTGGCCTAATGCGCTGCAGCGAACCCGGCGGGGGCGTCGCGGTTGGCAATCCATGCGTCCCGTGTGCCGGTCGCAGACCTGGGTCGTTCGACCTTCGGGGCTGGCCACTTGCGCGATCTCCTGGCAGGTTCCACCCGTGCCGAAGGTCTTCGAGAAGGATGGTTTCCTGTTCTTCTTCTACAGCAACGAGCACCGTCCGATCCAGGTCCACGTTCGGCGCGGAAGCGGGGAGGCCGTGTTCGAGGTGGCGCACGGTGTTGAGTTGCGAGAGTCCCAAGGCCTGAAAATCAAGGACTTAGCGAAGGCCGAGGCCCTTGCATCAGAGCACAGAGAGCTGATTATTACAAAGTGGCATGAGCACCTTGTTCGATAGCGCGCGTTCCGCCGTCTACCGCGACGGCAGGATCGTCTTGACGATGCAGAGTGGTACGGAGTTCAGCTTCCCTGTGCTGGGGAATCCGAGACTGGCACGGGGGACACCTCGGGAGCTCGGTAACATTGAGATCTCCCCTTTCGGCCTCCACTGGCCGGATCTCGACGAGGACTTGTCCATCCGCGGCATTCTCGCTGGCGACCATGGACAGAACCAAGTCGTCGAACCATTGCGTCCTGCGAACGGCGGTTGAGCCGGGACTCCAGGACTGACCCTGTTCCCGCCGTCGCAGACGCAGGCGTTCGGCGAAATTTGCATCATGAGACTCCCGGGCTCTGCGCAAGCGGAGATCGACGTGCGAAAGCTCGGGGAGTAATGCCTTCGTTCGACCATCCTCGAGGGAAGCACAAGGCCCGAATGGTCCGCTCCGCCCTGGGAATCACGAACGAGGATGCTACCGAACTCGAGGTCCGCATCAGGGAGGCGCTCGAAGCGGAGCCATGTACTGTCGGGGTGAACGACAGATTCGGACGCCGCTACGCGGTCGATTTTCGCTGGAAAGGGGAAGGCAAGAGTGCCGAGGTCCGCACGACGTGGATCATCCGAGCCGATGAGAATTTCCCGCGATTGACTTCCTGTTACGTGCTCTAAACCATACAAATATGAATGCCGAAATCCGAGAGCTTGATGTTGTGGCCCTGCTCACCGACCGGCCCGTCTGCGGTTTGGTTATTGGCCAGGTCGGCACGGTCGTCTTGAGTCTCGATGAGGACCACTTCGAGGTGGAGTTCAGCGGAGACGATGGCCGTCCCTACGCAATGGTTCCGGTGCCGGCGCGGGAGTTG
The DNA here is from genome assembly GCA_019634635.1 of Verrucomicrobiia bacterium. NCBI lineage: Bacteria > Pseudomonadati > Verrucomicrobiota > Verrucomicrobiia > Verrucomicrobiia bacterium. Next base: position 47,440 of record JAHCBB010000030.1, on the reverse strand, counting down.
ATGGTGCTCCATTACGCGCCGGTTGCAGCATGAATCAGCCGAACAAATCGCTTCACAAGAACCACCGCTGCCCGTTTCGAGTTCGGACGCACTGGTTCCTCGGATGCTCGATTCGCTGCCAGCGCCCGTCTCCGGCGGCGGTCGGTGACTTCGTCGTTCGATGATGGGGGCGCCCGGCACGATGCCCCATCCTTTCCGGACTTGAGCCTACGTTCCAGGACGGCATCATGCGCCAATGATACTGAAGGCGATCATCCATGATGCTGAGGAGGGGGGATTCTGGGCCGAGGTGCCGGCGTTGCCAGGCTGCGTGACGCAGGGGGAGTCCATTGAGGAGGTGACGGCAAACCTCCGGGAGGCCATCGAAGGCTGGCTGGACGTTGATCTCGCGATTGCCGGCGATCAGCAGGGAACGCGTGTCATTGAACTGGCCGTGTGAAGCAGGTCTCCGGCAAAGAGCTCGGCCGCGTGATCGAGCGCCGAGGGTGGCTTCTTGCGCGGATCAGCGGGAGCCACATCGATACCATGGCGTGGCGACGGGAGCGCATTGTAGTTCCGGTGCACGGCAACAAGCCACTGAAGATCGGATTGCTTCGCTCACTCATGAGGATTGCTGACCCCGAGGAGATTGATCTTTGAGCATCGAACCAGCCGTTCCAGCGAACGGGCGCCAGCCGGCACGCCGAGTGGCGAGGCTGACGCCGCTGACCTTTGTCTGGCCGGAAAAAAACGTGTTGCGCTGAGCCACATGGCATGGCATATCAAGCCATATGGCAGAGACAAAGCAACGCAGACCGTCCTCAGAGCGAGACTTCTCGCTCGTGTTCACGACTTCTGAGACACCCGGAACTGAAGTTCGATCAGCGTTCCGGAGCAAATGGGACTGGGTCATTACCTCACAGCACAGTGCCGCTGCTCGGTATGCGACGATCATTTCAAACCTCCTGCGGAGTTACACAGAGCCTGAGAAGGCGACAATCGACGTTATCCGGAGCAGGATCGCAGGCGGACTGCATCGCGACGCGTTTACCCGTCTGAAGACGGTGATCGCCATTTCAGGGGACGAGCTATCGCATGTTGTTGGAATTCCGGCACGCACCGTAGCGCGCCGGCATCTCTTCAAGCCCGATGAGTCAGAACGCATCCTACGGGTCGCATCCGCGTTTCAGAGATCAATCGAAGTGTTGGGTTCGCTTGACAAGGCGCGGCGCTGGTTCACTAGTCCCAAAAAGGCTCTTGGAGGCAAGACTCCTCTTGAGTTTTGTGATACAGATATCGGCACTGAAGAGGTGTGCAATTTGCTCGGGCGCATTGAGCATGGTGTTTTCACATGAGTGTTACGGCGTTCCGACTCACAAAGACTAAGCACGTATCCACTGCATTCGACGGCGAGGGTGCAAGGCTTTACGGTGGACGCTGGAACTCTATCGGGACTCGCATGGTCTATGTCGCGGGATCAAGATCGTTAGCAACCCTTGAGATCCTCGTTCATGTGGAGGACATCTCCACGATCGAAGGACAGTATAGCATCATTCAGGTCAGTTTCGCCAACGAACACGTAAAGCGCATCGATGAAAGTGATCTCCCTGATGGATGGTCGTCTCCAGAGCCGCTTGCGTTTACTCAGATGTTTGGCGATGAGTGGATTAAAAAGAACGAGTCAGTCATCCTTTCTGTTCCGAGCGCAGTCACGAATGAAGAGCGCAATTTTCTGATCAATCCGGCACATCCGGAGTTCTCCGCCCTATCGATCGGAACCGCCGTGCCATACCGCTTTGATTCGAGACTAGTGTAGTGTTCACTAACTGGGTTTACTAATGCTAGCCTCCCGTGCCAGGGCCTCGCGAGCCCTGACGATTCGTTCAAGGATGACCTTTCCCTCAGCTTTCCACTCGTACTGGGTCGGGTTGAGGTTCCATTGGTCCATGTATTGAGTGATCGCCTCGGCCAATTCTTTCACGCTGCTGAAACTCCCGGGAAGGATACAGTTGCCTTGACCCAAGGGCAGAGCCGGTTGACTGAAAGCGGCAAGACATGCTGTCCCTCGCCCCCTGCGCCGCCCCCGCGCCCTCGTGGAGCAGCGGGGCCGGCGACACGAGTGGTTGTCCTGTCCCTTGCGCGTCGCGTGACGGCGGGTCGGGGACCCCGTCCCTTCGTCGTCAGTCACCTGCCCGTTTCCCCATCCAATCCGCGGCGGGCCAGCAGGGGGCGGATGTCCGGATCCCGTCCGGTGAACTGACGGAACATTTCCCTGGCGTCGCGGCTGTCACCGCGGGAGAGAATGAGGTCGCGGAAGCGGTCGCCATTGGCCCGCCGGAGGCCGCCGTTGGCCTTGATCCACTCCACCGTGTCGGCGTCGAGGACTTCACTCCAGAAATAGGAGTAGTACCCGGCCGAATAGCCGCCGGCGAAGATATGGGAGAAGTACGTGCTGCGGTAGCGTGGCGGGACCGGGGCGAAATCCACGCCGGCCGCGCGCAGGGCCGCCTCCTCGAAGGCCGCCACCTCCTCGGGGGCCGGGACTTGATCGGGATTCAGTTGATGCCACGCCTGGTCAATCACATTGGCGGCGACCAGCTCGGTCGTGCTGTGCCCCTGATTGAACTTCGAGGCGGCCTCCACCTTGGCCAGCAGCTCCGGCGGAATGGGGTCTCCGGTTTGGTAATGACGGGCGTAATGCTTCAGAATCTCGGGCCAGGTCGCCCACAGCTCGTTCACCTGGGACGGATATTCGACGAAGTCCCGCGGCACGCTGGTGCCGGCGAACGACGGATACTTCACCTGGGAGAAGAGCCCGTGGAGGGCGTGTCCAAACTCGTGGAACAGCGTCCGGACCTCGTCATGCGTCAGCAGCGTCGGCTCTCCTGACGGCGGCTTGGGAATGTTCTGGTGGTTGCCGATCACCGGCTTCGTTCCGCGGAGCCCGTTCTGGGGCACGTACGCGCTCGCCCAGGCTCCACCCCGCTTGTTGGGCCGGGCATAAAAGTCGCCCAGAAACAGGCCGATCGGTGATCCATCCGCGTCGAACACCTCGAACACCAGCATGTCCGGGCTGTAGCCCTGCAGGTCGGCGCGCTCGTGGAACGTGATGCCGTAGAGCTGGGTGGCCGCGTGGAACGCGCCGTCCACCAGAACGCGCCGGAGTTCGAAATACGGCCGCAACTGCTCCTCGTCGAAGGCGTGGCGGGCGGCGCGGATTTTCTCGGCGTACCGTTCCCAATCCGCTGCGCCGAGGGCGGCGCCGTTGGTCTCGGCGTTCATCAGGGCCTGCATGTCCGCGGCCTCGCGGCGTGCGTTGGCCACCGCCGGCGGGGCCAGGCGTGCCAGCAACTGGTTCACCGTTGCCACGTCTCCCGCGGTCTGCTCTGCGAGCTGATAGGCGGCGTGGTTGGGGTGGCCCAGGAGTTGGGCGCGCTCCGCCCGGAGTCGCGCGAGATCGGTCACGATCTTCCGGTTGTCATAGGGGCCGCCGCGGCTGCCCCGCGCCAGGGAGGCCGCCATCAGCCGCTCACGCACCGCCCGGTTCTTCAGCGAGGCCAGAAGCGGCTGACCGGTCGTATTCGTCAGACGGAGCAGGAACCTTCCCTCCTGGCCTGCAGCCCGGGCGGCCTCGGCGGCGGCCGTGATCTGGGCGTCGGTCAACCCCTCCAGTTCCGATCGCGAATCCACCCACACGGCCGAAGCGTTGATTTCCTGGAGGACGTTCTGCTTGAACCGGGTGGAGAGCGTCGCGATCTCGGCATTCATCGTCCGAAGCTTCGCCTGGGCGTCCGGAGACAGTTGCGCGCCGCTGCGGACGAACTCCCGATGGTACCGCTCCAGCAGTCGCAGCGATTCCGGGTCGAGGCCAAGCGATGTCCGCTGTTCGTGAAGCTGGGCGATCCGCCGGAACAGGTCCGGGTTCAGCCGGATCGCATCCCGGTGGGCCGCAAACTGCGGGGACATCTCGGCGTCCAGTTGCTCCAGATCCGGATTGGTGAGGGCGCTGGTGAAGATCCCGAAGGCGCGTTGCGCCCGGCCGAGCAGCTCCCCGGAACGTTCCAGGGCGACGATGGTGTTCTCGAATGTGGGCGGTGCCTCGTTGGTCGCGATGGCCGCGACCTCGGCCAGTTCCGCGGCCATGCCCTGGAGGAAGGCCGGCTTGAAGTGCTCGTTCCGGATCTCGCCGAACGGCGGCAACTCGTAGGGCAACGGGCTCCGTGAGAGCAGCGGATTGGCCGCGTTCGCGGATTCGTCCGTTGCCCGGGCCCCGGACTCCCAGGGCAGCGCCAGGCAAAGGAGGGGCAGGAGCGGCATCCAATGCGGCCGCCTCCCGGCGGCGGTCCACGGGGCGCGTGAGATCATGATCCGCCAATGAATCGTTGTGTTCCCAACCGCGCAAGTGTTGAAGGGAACTGTATCGCGACGCGGTGAGGCAGGTGGATCGGGCATCTGAGGTTTTTGGGCGAGGACGACGACGCTTCGCGTTCGTGTCCGGGCGATGGACGCGTTGGGACGTCCACGGGTGTGCGGCCCGGGGAAGCCTCGACCCACCGGACTCCGTTTTGGGGGCCGGCCTTCTTCCGTCCCCCTCTCCAGGATCCTGCCGGAACCCGAGGATGCGACCGGGGGGGGCGCGGAGAGGGACAAAATGACGTTTGCCCAACGTCGTTCCGGGGTGGAAAGTGGGAAAGCGTTGGCGGTGTCCGGCCGATCCAGAGGTCGGGCGGCGGTTGCCCGGAGTTCCCGTGTAACCTCCGTCCCGTCCCATCGGTCCTCACCGCGGACGTTCAACGACTACTGTCACTACCCAATGAATACTCTGAAGAAATCCATCGCCCTCCTGGCCGGCGTGCTGTTTGCCGCGGCCGCCATCGCCGGGGAATTCCCGGATGTCAGCATCGCCGAGGTCAAGGCGGTCGCCGGAACCGGAAAAGCCACCATCATTGATGTCAACGGAACGGATTCCTACAACAGCGGTCACGTTCCGGGCGCCCTGAACTTCGACGCCATTGAGGCCGACTTCGCGAAGGCGCTTCCTGAGGACAAAAACACCCTCATCATCGCCTACTGTGGCAATCCCCGCTGCACTGCCTACAAGGCCGCGGCCGAGGCTGCTGAAAAACTCGGCTACAAGAACGTGAAGCACATGTCGGCCGGCATCTCGGGCTGGAAGAAGGCCGGCGAAAAGGTCGAGAAGGTCCAGTAGGACCACTTCAAGAAAACGAGGCGGACGTGCCCCCCGGGGAACGTCCGCATTGTTTTTTACATCGGCCGACTTCGGCGTCCGGGTGACCGCGTCCGGTCACCAGCCCGGCGGCCGCGTCTCGGCGGTCCCTCGAAGGATTTCACGAATGGTCCGCTTTTCCTCCTCCGGCAGGTACGCGTACTCCGGGTCGGGGTGCTCCACGTCGAGGGCCTTGTCCAATGCGGCCCACACGCGGTCCCGGATCTCGGGATGGATGCCGGTGAACAGGTCGGTGTAGACCATGTAGCTGCAGCGGTGCCGCAGGAGCCGTGTGTTGAGATCCAGATCCTTCAGGGAGGCGCCATTCACCGCCCGGCGGGTCTTGAGAAAGTCCGCCTTGAAGCGCGGGTCGCCGGAGATACCGCCCTCGGGCAGCGGAACTTCGTCCGCGAAGAGCAGGTAGCGGGTCAGGATCCGGGCCTGCTGGTCCAGGTCTTCCCGGTGCTCCCGCGTCAGGCCATCCGGCCCCTGGTCATTGTAAAGATGGGTGCGTGCCCGGTAGGTCGCCTCGACCGCGCGATTCACGAAGCCCGCCTGATGCTCATGCAGCAGTTGCGGCAGCAGGTCGCTCGTGGCCACCAGATATCGGGAGAAGTCGAACCGTTCCCCGGGCGGGACCGGTGTCCGGATCAGTCCCCCCGGGGACAGGTCGCCAATGAGGTTGCCCCAGTGGTTGGTGAAGGTGTCCGCCCCCGTCACGTACCAACCGCCGAATCGGTCCGCCAACGGGATGCCGTGTCCGGTCTGTTCCCGACGGAAGGAGTCGAGGCTGCCGCCGGCGGGACCGGGAATGACGGACTTGAGCGCCAGGCCCGGCACGTGGCCGGTGTTGTCCCCGGCGTGGCAGTTCATGCAGCGCGTGGAGCGCTCAACCTTGAGGGCTTCCGGCCCCCGGGGCACATCGAGGATGTGGAAAATGCCGCCCAGTTCCGGATCCACCGACACGACCTCGATGCGCCCGCCGGGAATGTACCCCAGGTAGATCTCCTCGTTGAAGTACAGGGCGCGGGGATTGGACGGGCTGATCAGGCGCAATTGAAGGCTGGTCGTGGAAAAGACCAGCATCTGGGAGGACTCCGGAATTTCCAGCAGTCGGAGCAGGCTGACCAGGAACGCCCGTTCACTGCGGCGATCGAGGGTCGCTTCGCCGGATTCCAGCGCGTTCTTGAGCCTTGAAAACCGGTCGGACGGCGTCCGGTCAAAATAATGGTGCGGCGCCTGGTCCCAGTCCCGGTAGGTCACCTCCGCCTGCGACAGGACGGCGCCCGCCAGCAACATTCCCATGGTGAATGACCCGCGACGCATCGCGCACGACGATAGCCGGGTCTCCGGCTCGGCGCCCGTCCGAAACGCCGAAACCGAACGGCACGTCCCATCGTGGTCTGGCGGGCCAGGTCTATTGGCAGAGGCATTGCACGGGGAGCGCACCACCTTTTGCCGGACCAGGCGAAGGGGATCCACTTGGCAGGGCCTGACCCGCGTGAATTCTTGCACCTCCGGCGACGGGCGCGGGTGGCTGGTGAGCGCCGGCGTCATCCACACGAAAAAATGCCGACGACGCCCACCAGCCGGGACCCCATTCGGAGACCGCGTGCCATGACAACCCGACGGCGCGTCTCAGGCAATGGTGCCCGCGTGAACTCGAGGTGACGGACTGGGGTGCACCCGGGCGCCTTGAGACTGGCGGATCCGTGTTTCCTTTGGCCTTTGCGGTTCGCCCGGGGAATTGGCGCCCGTCCGTCGTCATGGCTCCGGCAGTGAAAATGACTGCAGCGGCAGCCGGCGGGCGACACCCAGATCCTGACGCAGCTCGAAGGCGGCATTGGGTTGGACACCGGTGAAGATCTCACGCCCCGATCCGCCCGGCCAGCGCACGGCGACCTCGACAATGTGCGTGGCATCCCCCAGGCCCAATTCCTGACGCAGGGGGCCGGCCCCGAAGGGGCCGCCGGAGTTGACGTCCTTCCACACGGAGCGGCGGCCGCCCGGGGTCTCAATGACCACCTCGATTCGCGCCCCGATTCCGGAACGGTTGGCGGTCGTTCCGACCAGCCGGAGCTTCAGCCAGCCGGCCGGCGACCCCGGATTTCGGAAGAGGGCATTGCGGTAACCGTCGCCCTCGTAGGCGCCGCCGATGCTGGCGTAGACATCCTGGTCTCCGTCGTTGTCCAGGTCTCCGAAGGCGATTCCGTGGCCTTTCTGCAGGTGACCGAAGCCGCCTGCGGTGGTGACTTCCTGGAAGGACCGTCCGCGGTCATTGCGGAACATCCGGTTGGGGATGAGCATGGACAGCTCCGGATTCCCGGTGCCCAGATAGTAGTCGGGCCATCCGTCGTTATCGAGATCTCCGAAGTTGCCGGCCATGGGCAGGGTGGTCTTGAAGACGCCCAGGTCGCGGCTCTGATCGGTGAAGGTGCCATCGCGGTTGTTCCGATAGATCCGGTCGCGTTCGCTGGCATGCGGCAGATGCAGGTAGTCCGCTGCCACCCGTCCCACGTCCCTTGCGCCGTATCCGCTGACGTAGAGGTCGAGCCAGCCATCCTGGTCATGGTCCCAGAACCAGGCGGGAAAGCTGAACCGCGGTTCGGTGACCCCGGCGGCCGCGGCCACGTCCGTAAACCCCCAGCGGCGTCGGTCTGCGATTCGTGTCGGCGCGGTCCCCATCCTTGCGGGTTCGGACGCCCCGGTCGGACCGTCATTCCGGTAGAGGACATTGGGTTGCCCGCGAAATGAGAGGTAGAGGTCGGGTCTGCCGTCATTGTCGAAATCCCCGGCGTGGACCGCCTTGATCAGGCCCAGCGCCCGAATACCACTGGCGGCCGCGGTCTCGGTGAACGTGCCGTCCCCGTTGTTGCGAAACAGTTCGCAGGCATTGGTCGCCCCCGGGGTGGATTCGTTGCCAATGAAAAGATCCAGCCATCCGTCCCCGTTGAAATCCAGCCAGACGGCGGTTTGGGTCGGACGAAAACTCAACAGTCCCGCCGCCTCGGTCACGTCCTCGAAGCGTCCGTCCCCCCGATTCCGGAGCAGCGAATTGGGCAGGTCGCCCTGGGACTCCCACCAGGCGCCGCGGAGGACGAGGACATCCACCATCCCATCGTTGTCATAGTCCCCCTGGACCATGTTGAGACCGCCGCCAAGGCCCTCGAGTCCGGTGTATGCCGTGCGGTCCGTGAAGCGTCCGTCCGCCTCGTTCCGGAAGTAGCGGAGGGGATCCGCGGGCCCCCACGAACAGAGCAGAACATCGAGGTCGCCGTCGTTGTCGAAATCCTCCAGCACCACGCTGCCGGCGAGCCCCGGCGAGTCGAGGCCGACGGCGCCCGCGATGTTGGGGAATCGGGGAAAGGCGACCGGGGAGGCGAAGACCTCGGGTGGGATGAGGAATTCCGCCGGCACCTTGTGGGGCCAGTCCCCGACGGTCATGGCGGCGAGATTCAGCAGCCAGCCGTGACGGAGGTCGCCGGACCGCCGCACATCGGCCTCCAGACGTTCCATGGCCCGCCGGGAACCGCGCGGCAGGAGGTGGCGTCCCGCCGCGGAAATCGGCAGCAGGCAGGACTCGCCATGGTGATGGGCCAGGCAGTTCTCCTGCTCGCCAAGGCGGAGCCAGGCCACGCTGAGGGTGTCCCGAACCGCCTGGGCCTGTTCCGGGGAGACTTCGAAGCGTCCTGTCGTCACGGCCCTCTCGACGGTTTCCAGTTCCGGGATGGCCTGTGCGGTTTCGCCGGCGTGGAGCAACTCGACGGCCCAACGATAGCGGGCGGCAGCGATGCGGCCGGGGCGTTGACCGGCATCCGGCGCCGCCTCCAGGGCACGGAGATCTCGCAGGGCCAGGCCGGCGGCGGCGCGGTTGAGAAACGGGTGACGGGATGGATCCATCGCCTCATACCGGGCCTTGAGGCGCGCCGCCATGGACTCCGTGCCCGGTTCCGCCCCCAGCGCCAGGGCGCCGGCGCACCAGAGCCCGAGGCTGAACACGCGGGGTGTCATGCTGGAAATCTCCGCCAGTCGGCGGCGTTGGTGACAGCAGATTTCTCCGCATTTTCCGGTTCCCGCCACCCTTCATCCCCGGGGCGGCAGGTCCTCGGACTCCCTGCGACAGTGGACCCGGCGGATCCGCGCATCGCTGATCCCGGATCGTCGGCTCGAGTCGCCCGCGTCGGCGTCGTCCAGCCGCGTCTGACCGGGTGCCGGGCCCGATGGCCCGCGGCGACGCGGAAGCGCCGGCCGCTCCCGCCATCGGTTCACGATTGCTGCACCCTTCCCACCCCGGTAGACAGAATTCATGGATTTCGGAGCGAGATTTCGGCTGATCGGGATGAAGGCGTTCGTCGGCTGCCCGCGAAACCGGAGGCCGGGGCGGAATCGCCGGGTCCCCGCCGCGGCCCGATCGGGTGCGGTGAGCGCACCCTCCCGCGGTCTCCCGCTTTCCTGCCTCCTCGCGTGGCTGTTCACCGTTGCCTTGGCGCAGGAGGCCCCGGTCGTGACGGGGTTTGAGTTGGATCGGGCCGGGCGTGCGGTGGTGCGGGTCACTGCGATGCCGGGGCATTACTCCATTCTCTATCGAGGCGGGGCGCTGGATGCCATCCGGACTCCGGCGGCCGTGGCAGGCGAGGCGCCTTCCGGCGGATCGGGCATCATCGAACTCACCGACTCCGGGTGGCCCCTGCCGGGTGGCGCGCGGTTCTACCGGGTGCATCAGGTGCCACTGGCCACACCCCGCGATGTGGATGGCGACGGACTGGACGATCTTTACGAGCTCGCGCTGTACCCGTGGCTGGATCCGCTGTCCCCATCCGATGCGTCGTTTGATCCCGACGGCGACTATCAGTTGACGATTGAAGAGTACCGCGCCGGTACGGATCCGTTTGGGCACAATCCACCGACGGTGGGCGATGTGCCGTATCCCATGCCGACCCAAGACACCCCATTCGATCCCTTTCCCACGGATCCGGAACGATCCCTGGTTCAGCGGTTGCTGGTCTATGCGGCGGATGCCGACGGCAATGCGATCCCGGTGAAGACCCTGACCATCCAGAACAACGCACCGGTGACCCTGTTCCCGATCCTGAGGGATGGGAACGAGGCCACGACCACCAACGTTCCCCCGATCGGACTTTATGATCCCTATGATCCGGTGGAAACAGAGTACCGCGGCTACATCGGGTATCAGGGCACGGACGGTCAATTCTACTTCGGCCTGCCGGGGGGGAAGTCCATCACCATCCGCATCCCCCTGGTTTTCTGGAACGGCGCCCGCATGGGCATCGTGACGGACGGCCGGTACCTGACTCCCGGGGCGGGCGAACCCAATCCGCTCCATTTCGACCCGAATTCGCAACGGGTCATCGCCGCGGCGGCGCCCGGCGATCCCGCGGTTGCGGCGACATCGGATCCGCAGACCAATGGCGTGGTGATGTGGTATCGCGCCGGACTCCTTGCCCCGGCACTGGATTCGCCCGACCAGCTCGTGGAGTGGACCATTCGGGACCGGAACTACCTGGGCAATCCGCAGATCACCGCACGGACCGGGGGACAGATTCCGGATTCCGAGCGCGTCACCCTCATCAACTACGACGTCTCCTATGTGGACAACATGTTCCTGCCGGCGGCCATGGAGGCACTCGATGTTCCGGTTCCTGCGCCGCCGCCCCCGTTTGACCAGAATCGCGGCCCCTACGGATGGATTGGATCCACGAACAGCAGCGGGGAGCTGCAGGCCAAAATTCAGGCCTTTACCGCGTCCAGCAACCTCCTGCTGGGCACCTACTTTGGAACCAACGGATGGCCCGTCTACAACATGCCGCCGGATGCGCTGGGTCACGTGAAAATCCCCGCGGGCCAGAACATCTTCGCCCAGAGTCCGCTGGCTGGCGCGCTGTCCAGCTACGACGTGCTCAACAACCACTTCATGCTGTCGAGCGGCGGCACGGCGCCCATCCGGGTGAACATTGGAGGGCAGGGCACCGTGGCGACGGGGAACGTGCTCACGCTCAGTCCCAATGAGGACGTAAGCAAGGTCCTGCAGATCCAGCCGGGCTTCGCCGTCATCGGCCATCCGCCCGCCGGACAGCAGAATCCCATCCAGCCCGGAACCACCGTCACGCAGGTCCTGCATGTCAGCACGGGTCCAGGCGACCCCAGCACGGTCGGCCTGAGTCTGCCCCTGGTCGCCTCGCAGGGCGGATGCAATTTCGATTTCGTCCGTCCGGTGTCCGACTATGCCTCGAGCGCCATGATCCGGACCTGGTATTCATGGGCGGAATACTACCGGGCGCAGACCCGGGACGTGCCGGCGCAGACGCTGACGGGAGGCGTGGGCACGGACCAGGCGACGCTGTCCTTCGCCAGCCCGGTGAGCGGGCTGGTCGAGGGCATGCAGGTGACCGGTCCGGGACTCGACCGCGCCGACCCCGGCCGGGATCAGGGTGGGGTGATCGTGCTGGCGATCGCACCGGACCGTCAGTCCGTCATTTTGAGCCAGCTGGCCCGGACCAATCATCCGCTTTCGGAAGCGCGACAGTACACGTTCATTCCGCCTCAGGTGCTTCCGGATACGCCGACCCATCTGTTCTCCTTCGACTTCACCAACGACCCGGTGGAGCCGTCGCGCGTCCCCCTGGAGTTTTCGCGCAGCGTCTATCTGGTCATGGGGTCCATGGCGCAGATCCCCAGCGATCCGGACTCGACAGCGCCCCATGTGCTCGCGCTGATGAACAATGTCATCGGCGGCAACATGGGGTTCATTTTTGACACCGACGCCCGGAGGTTCTCTCCGGACGGCCTGGCGGTTTCCGCGCGGATCCGGGACATGATCAAGTCACTGCTGCGCGGCATCTCGAGTTTTGAACAGTACCCGGAGTTTGACGACCATGGACGGCGGATCTGGTATCCTGATCCGTCGGACTCCCGCGGCGGACTCGCCTTCAACGCCTACAACCTGGATCCGTTTGTGTGGTTTGTGCACGTCGTCCTCGGATTCTCGGGCTACGGCTTCTCGCTGGATGATGACACGGCGGACGTTGGCGCCGGCGAGGCGACCCGGTTGCTGCTCACCGTTGGCGGCGCCGGCGGGCTCATCAACAGCAACGAGTGGACCATTCAGGCGGTGTACGGTCCGGTGACTGGCACCGGGGATTGGGACCCCGCGCAGACGGTGAGCTTCTATGAGGCGATCACCGATGCCAGCAACACGAGCCCGATCGTCATCACGTCCGCCGCGCACGGTCTTGCCGACGGGGAGCAGGTGACCCTTGAACAGGTGGTGGGCAACACCGCCGCCAACGGCGCCTGGACGGTGTCCAATCCCACGCGGGACACCTTCCAACTGCTGCACTCGGTCGGCAACGGCGCGTACGTGTCCGGCGGTCGCTGGACCCGTGGACCGCATCCCTTCATCTCGGGTGTGGACCGGCTTGACGTGTATTGGAAGCTGAAGGGCGACGATCGGCAGGCGGGCTTCAGCGGGGCGTTGGTGTCCGGCCCGGGTGTTCTCAAGAAGGGGACGGTCCGGATCGTCCAGTTGGGCGACGATCAGCAGGGGGTCCTCGCATTGAACACCCAGCTGGTTCAGCCGGATGGCACGCCGCTGGCCAGGGGGCGCTACTCGTGGACGTTTTCGGGCAACTGAGCCGCGCAGGATCGGGGCCCTTGCCCTTCGACGCCTGCCCCGCCGTTGAACCGCCCGGGCTGCACCGGGGGCCTGGCGTTGGTTCATGGCCACGTGGGCCACAAATCCCGATGCGGATGGTTGTCGTTGATCCAACGACGTTCCGCGGAGTCGGCTGACCCGACTCTGGTTGCGTGCAGTGGGAGAGAGCGATCTCTCGTCCGCCGATGGTGGGCCGGTGTGCGGACACCGGGACAGGCTCTCAACCTCAATAGGTGTAGGTGATCGTGACCGCCTGGTTCTCGCCCCGGTCGTTCAGGAGGTTGGAGATCCCGCGGTACCCGACGAGGCGCTGGCTGGCCTTGTCGTATTTGACCTCAAGTTTGGGAGCGAAAAGCCTGAGGAACCAGTTCTGGATCGTGACGTCAAACGCCACGGTGCCGTCCGGAGAGGCGTCCCGGGCGGTCAGGCCAAAGTCGTAGTAGTCGAGCTTTCCGGGAATGAGGAAGCGCACCGGCACCCGGGATGACGGTTTCAGTTCGTCGAGGCGCCCGACCAGGTAGTAGTTCAGGCCCTGGCATCCGACGAGGAGCCTGTCCCCGGCATCCTCCGCGGTCAGCACGCGGACCCGCTCCGGCTTTCCCTGCTTCTGGTCAAAGAGCACGATCCGCCCGTCTTCCCGTCGCAGTCCATACGAATGGCCGGTGCGATGATCCACGAAGACATGGGATGGCACGGTCAGACTGTCGGAGAAGTCGGAACGGAGCTCGGCGAGGAGCCGGCCCTCGGGCGACTCGTAGCGCGTCTCGGCGCGGACGAACCGGCCATCGTCCTCCAGCGTGACCCGGTGTTTCTCCAGATAGGCGACGGATCCAGGAGTGCGGTCCGCAGCCACCCGCGCCTCTCCCTGGTACTCAAGAATGCGCTCCGCACGGGCGGAACCGATGGCGGTGGACGCAAACAACACGGTCAGGACGAGCCTCCTGGCGGTCGGAAACAGCATGCGGGAGCAGTTTTGCCGTGGGATCGTACCATGGGGAGGCGATGTCGCAATTTGCGAGACCGGGGTCACCGGGGCCTCCCCCGGGGGGCGCATCCCAGGAATTTGAGGAACCCTGGAGAGGAGTGCCTTCCGGCGCGACGGACAGATCCAAGGTGACGAAGACTTCCATGCGTGAATGGCGAGGGGTTGATTCGCCGATAGGCGGCGATTCGCCCATCGTGCGACCCGCCCCCAATCGCTCCTCAACGGTCGCGAGGTTCGGGCCCGGTTCCAAGGGAGGAGTCACCGGGCCAAGGATTGGAGGGTGGCCCGGTGGCCGGGAACTCCTGTTTTTTTCGCTTTCCCGGACGTCTGCTGCGGAAAAGGGTGGGGAATGATCCATCGAACGCTGCTCGCGGCCTGCCTGTTGCTGGCGCCCGTCCTTCTCAAGGCCACCCCGGGGGGGGACATGTCCGCGGCCGCCGGCAACTTCCTGGCGGCGCTCACCGCGGAACAGCGGGAAAAGGCGGCGTTTCCGTTCGACGCCGCCGAGCGGGAGAACTGGCACTTCATCCCCAAGGAGCGGAATGGCCTCCCGCTGCGCGAGATGACCACCCCCCAGCGGCAGCTGGCCCATGCGCTGCTCAACTCGGGCCTCAGTCAACGGGGCTACTCCAAGGTGGTGACCATCATGAGCCTCGAACAGATCCTCCAGGATCTCGAGGGACCCAACCGGCGTTTCCCCCGGGATTCGGAGCTGTATTACTTCAGCGTGTTCGGCACCCCCGGCCCCAAGGGCGCCTGGGGCTGGCGGGTCGAGGGGCATCACGTGTCGGTCAACTTCACGCTGGTGGATGACCAGCCGGTGTCCGGGACCCCGAGCTTCCTCGGCTCGAATCCGGCGGAGGTCCGCAGCGGGCCCCGGGCCGGCCTCCGGGTGCTCGGCGTGGAGGAGGATCTTGCGCGCGAACTGGTCCGCTCACTGAACGCGTCGCAACGCGCCGTTGCCGTGGTGGATGGCAAGGCGCCGGACGACATCCTCACCGTCGCCTCGGCGGTCGCCGACATCGGCGCGGCGAAGGGGTTGAGGTACGCGGACATGGATGCGTCCCAGCGGGACCTGCTGGAACGGATCCTCGCGGAGTATGTGGGGCGGCTTCGGGGGGAGCTTGCCGCGGCGGACCTGGGGAAAATCCGGAAGGCGGGTCTGGGCTCCATCGTCTTCGCCTGGGCCGGGGGTCTGGAGCCGGGGCAGGGGCACTATTACCGGGTCCACGGTCCCACCTTTCTGCTGGAATACGACAACACCCAGAACGACGCGAATCACGTCCATGCGGTCTGGCGTGAGTTCCAGGGGGACTTCGGTCGGGACATCCTGGCGGAGCACTACCGCACGGGCCACGGGAAGGCGCCGTGAGCGGGGCGGCGCTAAACGTCGCGGCCCGGGTCCTCGAAGGACGGTGCCGCCGTCTCGGCCACCCGCGACCGCGAGGCCTCCACCTTGACGTAATGGAGGATGACCGGGGCGAGGATCATGCCGGGGATGCCCATCAACCGCTCGCCCACCACCAGCCCGATCAGCGTCAGCCACATCGGGTTTTTGATCCGGTCCCCGATGATCTTGGAGTTCAGGAAGTACTCCAGCTTGTGGATGGTCACGAGAAAGATCAGGGCGAAGAGGGCGATCCGCGGCGACAGCGTGAACCCCACTGCGATGATCAGGGTGTTGCTCAGCAGGTTGCCGATGATCGGCAGCAGCCCGCAGAGGAACGTGAGCACGATGATCACGGTCACGTACGGGTAATCGTTCCAGATCAGGAAGCCGGAGGTCAGGAAGGTGTTGATCGCCGAGATCACGATCTGGGCGCCGATCACCGTCGAAAAGCTCCGGTAGAAGGTGCGGAAGCGGAGCGACAACTCCCGGCTGGCCAGGGAGTACAGGCTGCCCTTCACCGCGTGGGGATCTCCCTCCATCTGGAACCGCGAGTTGAGGAAGAGGCTGACGGGCAGGACGAGGCCGATGATCAACGAGGCGATTTCAAACATCGCACCCCGAAGGTAGGTGCCCACATTGGCAAACCGCTCCCGCACCTCCGCGAGGGCAACGACCTTGAGGCTGGCGAAGTCGGTGAATGGCAGGTCCACACCCCGCTGCTCGGCGTATTCCACCACGGCGGGGATGGAGGTGTTCGCAATCTTCGGGAGCGTGATGTAGGCCTGCTTCGAGAAGTAGACCAGCCCGACGAACAGCGCGCTCACGACGACGGTGTACAGGGTCACCGCAAGCCACTTGCGCCCCCCGAAGCTGAGCGCCCGGATCACGAAGTAGCCAAAGAGCGCGGTGAGCACGAGCGTGGCCAGGTTGAGCCAGCCGACCATGGCCAGCAACGCCAGCATGATGCCGTACGAGATCCGCGCCGGCGTGCTCGCGACGAGGGGCGTGGGCGTTGCCATGGTCAGCGGATCCGGCCCAGCAGCCACTCCGTCAGGGCCGCGATCGGCAGCCGTTCCTGGCGGCCGTCATCGCGATGCCGGAGGGTCACCGTGTCCTTCAACTCCGGGGTCTCCCCCAGCGTGTCGAAGTCCACCGTGATGCAATAGGGGGTGCCCGCCTCGTCCTGACGCGCGTAGCGGCGTCCGATGGACCCGGCTTCATCGTAGGCGGTGGCCAGGTGGATCCTGAGTTGCTCGCGGATCTCCCGGGCCCGGGCGACGAGGTCGGGTTTGTTCTTGAGCAGCGGCAGGACGGCCACCTTGACCGGGGCGACCCTCGGATGGAACCGCATCACGACCCGGGTCTCGGCCCGACCCTGGGCGTCGGTCTCGGTCGTCTCGTGGAAGCCATTGGCAATCAGGGCGAGGACCAGGCGGTCCACGCCCGCCGAGGGCTCGATGACGTGCGGGATGTACTGCCCCTTCGCCAGTCCGGCGGCGTCCTCCCGCGCCTGCGCCTCGATGGACTCCGGTGTGTCCCCGGGTCCGGCCGCCCGGGTGAGATAGCCCCGGCGGGCTTCGTAGTACCGTTCCGAAAGCCGGGAGCGGACCGCGGGGTCGAGAGCCGTCCAGGCCGTGCGCAGGGCCTCGTCAAACACGCCCATGGACTTGCCGGAGAAGCGCGCGTGCTGCGAAAGGTCGAAATCGCTGCGCGCGGCGATGCCCTCGAGTTCGTCGCCGGCAACCGCGCCCCCGGCATCCCGTCGGCTGAAGGGAAACTTGTATAGGATGTCGGTCGTCGCCCGCGCGTAATGGGCGAGCTCCGCGGCTCCCTGCACGTGGAAGCCGAGGGTTTCACGCGACAGGCCGATTTCCTCGTAGAACCGGACCCGTTCCTCGACCCAGTACTGGTGCCAGAGCTGCCAGCCCCAGTCCGGCTGCGGTTCGCCCGGGTGCCCCGGCCCGGTGGGCACCGCCACCCGGCCGTGGATCGCCTCGACGACCTCGTCGGGTGCGATGAAGAACTCGAGTTCCATCTGCTCGAACTCCCGGGACCGGAAGGTGAAGTTGCGTGGCGTGACCTCGTTGCGGAATGCCTTCCCAATCTGCGCGATGCCGAACGGGACGCGCTGGCGGGAGGTGTCGAGTACGTTCTTGAACTGGGCGAAGATCGCCTGCGCGGTCTCGGGACGCAGGTAGGCGATGTTGTCCTCGGACTGGATCGGCCCCACGTAGGTCTGGAGCATCAGGTTGAACGGCCGCGGCTCGGTCAGCAGGACGCCGTTCTCCGGATTGAAACGGGTGGAGTGCTCCACCGTCTCGGTGCGGATCCCCAGCAGTTCGACCCGCCTCAACCCCCGCCGCATGTAGAACTGGATGGCCATGGTCCCCGCATGACGTGCGGGCGTTTCCTGAGGAAGCAACATGGCGAAGGGCTCCTGGACCTCCAAACCGGACTCCGGATCGCGGGCCCCGGAGAAGTGATGGATCACACCGCTTTGCGGCTCGATCTGATCCGCGCGAAACCGCTTCTGCGTCAGCAGGCAGTCACACATCGGGTCGCTGAAGGTGTCCACGTGGCCCGAGGCCTTCCAGATGCGCGGCGACATGATGATGGAGGCGTCGAGCCCGACGACGTCGTCCCGCACCCGGGTCATGACCTGCCACCAGCGCTCCTTGACCTGCCGCTTGAGTTCCGCACCGAGCGGGCCGTAATCCCAGAAGCCGTTGATCCCGCCGTAAATCTCCGAGGATTGAAAAATGAACCCGCGACGCTTGCAGAGGCTGACGATGCGCTCCATCAGCTCGTTGACTTTCGGCTCGGCCATAGATTGAAGCGCGACCCTCCGGATTGCGGCCCGGCGTGTCAATGCGGCCCGTGGTTCGGGCAGGACCGGGGCCCCAAAGCCCCTTGAAGCTGCGGCGTTCCCCGACCGCCGCCGCCATCGGAGACCCGGATGCCGCCCCGGAAACACGGCTCTGAGCTTTGCAGGAGACGCGCGTGACGTTTGACTGGGCGGCGATGAGACCGTCCGGACCCGAGGGGCCTGATGCCGGCAACGCGGAATACGCCCGGTTGGAGGCTGCACGGCACCGCGAGGCCGATTGGTCCCGATGGGGGCCGTTCCTTCCCGAGCGGCAGTGGGCGACCGTCCGGGAGGACTACTCCGCCAACGGCGACGTGTGGCATTACCTCCCCCACGACCATGCGCGCAGCCGGGCGTACCGTTGGGGGGAGGACGGATTGCTCGGGTGGTGCGACCGGCAGTGCCGCGTGTGTTTTGCGGTGGCGCTCTGGAATGGACGCGACCCGATCCTGAAGGAGCGTCTCTTCGGCCTGACCGGTCCCGAGGGCAACCACGGTGAGGACGTGAAGGAGGAGTATTACTATCTGGACGCCACCCCGACGTCTTCCTACGCGCGAGCCCTGTACAAGTACCCGCAGGCCCCGTTTCCCTACGAGGCGCTCGTGTCGGAGAACCGCCGGCGCAACCGCCATCAGCCCGAATACGAGCTCGCGGACACCGGGGCGTTTGCCGGGGGCCGGTACTTCGACGTGATCATCGAGTATGCCAAGGCGGCACCCGAAGACGTGTTGATCCGCGTCGAGGTCTGGAACCGGGGGCCGGAGGCGGCCCCGTTGGACGTCCTGCCCACCGTATGGTTCCGGAACAACTGGAGCTGGGGGTGCCCCAGGGAAGGGGTTGAACGCAAGCCCTCCATCGCCCGGGTGGCGCCGGACCGGCTGCAGCTCGAGCAGGAGGCGATCGGGCGGCTGCACTTTCTGTTTGTTCCTCCGGAGGATGACGGGCGACCGGGGGTCCTGTTCACCGAGAACGCGACCAACCGGGAGCGGTTGTTCGCCGTGGCCAACGAGGTCCCATGGGTCAAGGATGCCTTTCACGAATATGTGGTGGACGGGGTGATGTCGGCCGTGAACCCGGAGGCCCGGGGCACCAAGGCCGCGCCGCATTACCGGCGGGTTCTCGACGCCGGCGGTTCCTGCGTGTTCCGGTTCCGACTGTCGGTCGGGACCGAACCTCCCGTCACGGCGCTGCCTGCGGAGGCTCCGGCGTTCGACGCGGTGGTGGCGCAGCGGCGATCGGAATGCGACGCCTTTTACCGGACGCTGTGCCCGGGGCATCTCGGGCCCGAGGAGTGCCGGATCCTGCGCCAGGCGTACGCCGGGCTCCTGTGGTCGCGGCAGTTCTATCACTTTGCGGTGGAGCAATGGCTGGATGGCGACCCGGGCCAGCCCGCGCCCCCGGCGTCCCGTCAGTCCGGACGCAACCGCGACTGGCGCCACCTGTATGCGCGGGACGTCCTTTCGATGCCCGACAAGTGGGAATACCCCTGGTTTGCCGCGTGGGACCTCGCCTTCCACATGCTGCCCCTGGCCCATGTGGATCCGGACCATGCGAAGGACCAGCTCCAGACGCTGCTCCGGGAATGGTACCTGCATCCCAACGGGCAGCTTCCCGCCTACGAGTTCGCCCTGGGGGATGTGAATCCGCCGGTGCATCCTTGGGCGGCGTGGCGGGTGTACAAGGTCTCGGCGCCGAAGGGCGGACGCGACCGCGAGTTTCTTGAGGGCGTATTCCAGAAGCTGCTGCTGAACTTCACCTGGTGGGTGAACCGCAAGGATGCCAACGGGCAGAACCTGTTTTCGGGCGGCTTTCTGGGCCTCGACAACATCGGGGTCTTCGACCGGTCGCATCCGCTGCCCCAGGGGGGCACGTTGCAACAGGCTGACGCCACGGCGTGGATGGCGTTCTACTGCTCAACGATGCTGGCCATCGCGCTGGAGCTGGCGTGGGACGGGCACCGGGTGCGCACGGCCTATGAGGACATGGCCAGCAAGTTCCTGGAGCATTTCGTCCAGATTGCGGAGGCGATGAATGTGCTGGGCGGGACGGGCCTGTGGGACGAGGTGGACGGATTTTACTACGACGAAATCCGGATGAACGGAACGCCGCAGTTGTTGAAGACGCGTTCGCTGGTCGGATTGATGCCGCTCATCGCGGTCGAAGTTTTTGACCGGGATCAGATCGAGCGGCTGCCGGGATTCACGCGGCGGTTGAAGTGGTTCATCGAGCACCGGCTGGACCACAACCGGGGCATCGCGCTGGGCTACTCGCAAAGCCGGCAGAAACTGCTGCTGTCCATTCCGACTCGTGACCGCCTTCGGCGCGTCCTGCGCTATCTCGGCGATGAGGGGGAGTTTCTCTCACCGTTTGGCATCCGCTCCCTCTCCCGGTACCACGAACAGCACCCGTACCGTCTGACCCTCGACGGGGTTGAGCACCGGGTGGATTACACCCCGGGCGAAAGCGACACCGCCCTTTTCGGGGGCAACTCCAATTGGCGCGGTCCCGTTTGGTTCCCGGTCAACTACCTGATCATCGAGGCCCTGGAGCGGTACCACCACTTCTACGGGCCGGAGTTCACCTTCGAGTACCCGGCGGGCTCCGGGCGCCAGCAGACCCTCGCCGGGGCCGCGGCGGACCTGGAGCGCCGGCTCATCTCGCTGTTCCTTCCCGATGCCAACGGCAGGCGCCCCTGCCATGGCGAAGACGCCCGGTATGCGACCGATCCCCACTGGCGGGATCTCCTGTTGTTTCACGAGTACTTCCATGCGGACACCGGACGCGGCTGCGGCGCCTCGCACCAGACCGGTTGGACCGCGCTGGTGTTGCGTTTCCTGGAGGACCGGGCCCTGGGGCCCAGGGGCTGAGCCCTGCGCGTTCGCCCGGCGCCTCGCCTTTCCCGCCTTCGATGGCAGACTCCCCGGACTGCATGTCGTCTCCTTCACCGGCCGTTACTGCATGGATCGCTGAATTCGCGACCGGAGCGCGATGGATCGAAGTGTGTGCCGTCACCGCGGGCAGCCGCCTGGAGTTGCGTCATGCGGAGGACGCCGCCCTGCCGTCGTCGAGCCTGCAAGACCGGACACCCGCCCAGCTGCAGGAGTGGGTCCAGACCGATGCCGGGGGCGCCTTCCGCCCGAACAAGGCCGCCCCGGGATTGCGCCGGGGCTGGCGTTGTGAAGTCGGAGATCCCGAAGCGCTTGAGGCGGCGCTGGACGCCTTGTATCCCGGCGCGCTGGCGGATTGGTACGCCGTGGTGCGTGGCGCTGTGGCGCCGGGCTCCTTTCGCGACTTCACCGGGCGCCAGACGGGGATGTACCGCGTGGTGACGCAGCTCAGTGACGCGGAAGCCGCAGGGGTCATCCGCGCCGGGTGCGCGGCCGCCGCCTGTCTGCGCCGCCGGCTTTGGACGGTGGACGGGCTGGCGCCGGATGGGTCCGCGGAGAAATCCGTGGTTCCCTGCCTCGAGCCGTGCGCCCTGCTGCTGGAATTCAGCCGTCAGGTGGCGCGATCCGGACGGGAGGATCGGGTTGCTCTGTCCCTGACCTCCAGCGAGATGCAGACGATTCGGGCCGCGCTGGAGCTGGCGCTCCGGCATCTGGACCCCGCGATCCGCGAGGGGGATTTCAGTGCGCCTGCCAACCCGAGGCGGCTTCGCCGGCTTCGGGATCTGCTTGCGCGGGCAGGGAACAATCCCGGAATTTCCGCGGAAGATAGTTGAACGGAGCCTCAGGAGCGCCAGTCTTTGGCGCTGAACGGTTGCCCGAATCCCGATTTCATGAATCCCAAGATTGTTGCTTCCGGCCTCGCGGCCCTGTTGCTCGTCGGCCCATCCGCCTGCAAGCCCAAGGAGTCCGAAACGGCTCCCGCCCCCGCGGCGACGGCCCCTGTCCTGACCCCACCCTCGGCTCCAACGGCGACGGCCGGTCCGGCGGCATCCGATGCCGAGGAAGCGGCCTGGCTTGCGCTGATCGAGGGCACCGCGCCGCCGCTCCCGCCGGCCGAGTGGAACCAGCAGCAGCCGTCCGAGGAGGAATACGCGGCGTTCCGCAAGAAGATGGGCGAGTCGGCCGCGGCGACCGCGGATCGCGCGAAGGCGTTTTTGGAGCGCTTTCCGGACAGCGAGCATGCCGATGACGCCAAGGAAATCCGTTCCCAGATGCTGGGCGCCGCGGTCCGGCTTGGGCAGACTGACCGGGCCGATGAACTGGCGGCGATTGGCGGCGAGGGTCGCCCCGGGGGACCGTTTGAGCAGAAGATGGGCGAGGCCGTGCAGAAGGCGATGGCGCAGCAGGAAAAGGGCATGGAGGCGGTGCTGACCACATTTGAGGAGGGGATCCGCGAGGTGATGAAGGAGTTCCCGGACCGACCTGAAGTCTATGGAGCCCTCCTGGAGGTCGCCAATGGCGTGGGGGCGGAGCGGGCGCGCGAGATTGCGAAGGAGATTCAGGGCAGCGCGGCTCCCGACGGCGTCAAGGAGGCGGCTGCGGCACTCATCGCCAAGTACGACCGCGTCGGTCAGCCGCTGGACCTGAAGTTCACTGCCATTGATGGCCGCGAGGTCAGCATTGCGGATCTGAAGGGGAAGGTGGTGCTGGTGGATTTCTGGGCCACCTGGTGCGGTCCGTGTGTCGTCGAGCTGCCCAACGTCAAGGCCGCCTTCGACAAACTGCACCCGGAAGGCTTTGAGATTGTCGGGATCAGCTTCGATCACGACAAGGAGGCGCTCGAAGCGTTCCTCAAGAAGCACGACATGCCTTGGCCCCAGTTTTTCGACGGTGAAGGATGGCAGAACAAGTTTGGCCAGGAGTTCGGGATCAATTCGATTCCCGCGATGTGGTTGGTGGACGCGAAGGGCGTTCTTCGTGACCTGAACGCCCGGGACGGCCTTGCCGACAAGGTGCAAAAGCTCCTTGCGGAGCGTTGAGCCGGGATCGCGAAGCGGGGCGGAGCGGCTATCTGGCTCCGGGAGTGAGGCGGAGCACCGACTCCCGCATTTCCTTGCCAGGCTTGAACTTGACCACCGCCCGCGGGGGGATGGGCACGTCCTTTTCAGGCAGGTTGGGGTTGCGACCGATCCTCGCCTTTCGGATCTTCACCTCGAAGACTCCAAAGTTCCTCAGCTCCACGGTCCTGCCCTGGGTGACCGCCTCGGAGATGTAATTCAGGGTTTTCTGCACCACCTCCTGGACCGTCTCTTGAATCAGGCCGGTCTCGGAGGCGATCCGCACCACCAGGTCGCGCTTTGTCATAGGATCAAGTCAGGTTTCAGTGCCTGACAGTCAAGCACTTGATAGTGCATTACGGTGGCCTCCTCTTGCGGTCAAGCGGGGATTGAGCCCGGCAGCCCCGGCCCGCCATCGGGTGCCGCTGCGGATGAAGGAAAATGTGGCCGGATGCACGATCCTTCGCCCGCCCCTTTTCCCGTGCGGACGCGCCGGACCCGGACCCGCAGTTTGGGTGTTGACGGTTTGGACGCCGCCGCGGAAATCGCCGCGTCTCGAAGGCGGTCCCGGCGACAGATCCGGCAATTGCGGGGCGGATCCGCGGACTTGTCGGGAAGTCTGACCTTGCCGGCCTGATTGCCCGACCGGGGCGAATGCCGTTGCTGCGGACCGTGTCGGGTACTAGCCTGCGATCTGAACTTGGGCGGGCGTCGAGATCGTCCACCTGCGTCTTCGCGCGCGAACCTGCTTTCTCAACCACTTTTTACCCTGTCATTGTGTTCAATCGTGAACCTGACGGTCACCGCCAATGGACGTGCGATCGCCCTGACAGAGCCGTGCCCGCTGGCCGAGTTTCTGGAGCGGCAGTCCCTGCCACCGCGCAGCGTGGTGGTCGAGCTCAACGGCGAGGCGGTGGCGCCATCCGAATTCACCCGGTGCCTGGTCCGTCCGGGCGACCGACTGGAGATCGTGCAGATCGTCGCCGGCGGGTAGCCCGGTAGGAGCCCGCCGGGTTGCGGTCCCGGAAGTTAGACCCCGGCCTGCACCAGCTCGCGGAGCCGGGTCTTGAGAAGCTTGCCGGTGGCGTTGCGTGGGAGGGAGGGCAGGACGATTGCGCGCCGGGGCACCTTGTAGTCGGCCAGCTGCTCCTTCAGGAACGCCAGCAGCGCCTTCTCGTTGAAGTCCTGTCCCTCGTCGAGCGCCAGGAAGGCGATCGGTCGCTCCCCGCGGCGCTCGTCGGGTTCGCCGACGACCGCGCATTCGCGCACCCCGGGAAAGGTGTAGATCACCTCCTCGATCTCACGCGGATACACATTGATTCCATTGGGTTTCAGCATGTCCTTCAACCGGTCGGTGATCACGAAGTAGCCGTCGGGACGCCGGTGTCCGATGTCGCCGGTCCGCAGCCAGCCGTCCACCAGGGTGTCCGCCGTCTTCTCCGGCGCATTCCAATACCCCGCCATCACATTGCCGCCGCGCACCCACAGTTCGCCGTCCACGCCGTCGGCCACCGGATTCCCCATCGCGTCGCGAATGCCCACCTCAACGTCGGGAATCGGCACCCCGATGGTTCCGGCAATCCAGGGGCCCTGGACCGGGTTGACCGCGACCACCGGACTCGCCTCGCTGAGCCCGTAGCCCTCGATCAGCGGGGTCTTCGGATGCCGCTGGTTGAACGCGCGGAGGATTTCACCGGGCAGCGGGCCCGCCCCGCTGATGCAGAGGCGCAGGGGCAGCTCGAGTCCCGCCGGCAACGCGGCCAGCATGCGGAAGATCTGGGCCATGGCCGGCAGCACCGAGCCGCGGTTCATCAACATCTCCTCCAGCATGGCCTTGGGGGGATTCACCGAACGGATCAGCACGATCGCCCCCCCGGTGATCAGCGGCAGCAGCAGCGAAACCGTCAGCATGAAGCTGTGGAACATTGGCAACATCAGGATGAACCGGTCCACGTCCACGACCTGGAGGATCTTCCGGCAGGACTCCACGTTGTGCAGCAGGTTGCCGTGGGTGAGCATGGCGCCCTTGGGATGTCCGGTGGTGCCGCTGGTGTAGATGAGGACCGCGAGGTCGGATGGCACCCGCGGCACCGGGGGGAGTGCCGCCGCGTCGTCGGGGTGGCCGGGGATTTCCCCCGCGGCCATCACCGGGACCCCGGAGAGCCCGGTGGTGGCCAGCCCCTCGGCGAGCTCCGCATCGGCGATCAGCACCCGGATGCCGGCGTCCGCAACCTGATAGGCGAGCTCGGCCGGCTTGAGGAAGTTGTTGATGGGGACCGCCACGGCCCCCGCGGCAAGCGCGCCCAGCAACGCCGGCACAAACTCCGGCCGGTTGCGCATCCAGAGCCCCACCCGGTCACCGGGCTGGATCGCGAAGTCCGCCCGCAGCCGGTGTGCCACCCAGTCCGCCTGGCGGCCAATCTGGCGGTAGGTGATTTGATCGGGTCCCCAGAACAGGGCGGCTTTTTCGGGGTGCCGGGCAACGGAGGCCTGGAAGGCGCTGGTAAGGCTGGCGTGCATACTTCTGGGGGAGCCGAGGGCAGTTGAAGGTCCGTCACCCGGCGACGTCAAGCTCCCCCGGCTCGACTTCGGAAATCCGGAACCGGAGCTGGTTCCGAATCGGGCATCGCCGGGCACCCGCGCCGGATCGCCTGCGCCTGCACCCAAGCGGAGGATGGCCCACCAGCCCCGAGGCCCGGGTCTGGAGACCCACGTGATGAAGCCTGCGCCCTACCCGCGCGGGGTGCGGTGGCGGGCGGGATGCACGGCGGCGTTGACCCGGAGCCGCAATCCCTGGAGGCGGATGAAACCCGTGGCGTCATCCTGATTGTAGGCCTGGGTCGGGTCGGCCTCCATGGTGGCGATCTGCGGGTGGTACAGGCTCACCGGGCTGCGGCGTCCGGCCGCGTGCACCGCGCCCTTGTAGAGCCGGACCCGGACGGTTCCGGTGACATGCCGCTGGGATTCCTCGACGAGCGCCTGAAGCGCCAGCCGTTCGGGTGAAAACCAAAAGCCGTAGTACACCAGCTCGGAGTACCTGGGGATGAGCGAATCGCGCAGGTGCATCACCTCACGGTCCATGGTGAGGCTTTCGATCTGGCGGTGCGCGAAGTGCAGGATGGCGCCGCCCGGGGTCTCGTAGACGCCGCGGCTCTTCATGCCGACGAAGCGGTTCTCCACCATGTCCACCCGTCCCACTCCATGGCGTCCGCCGAGCCGGTTCAGTGCACGCATGACGCCGAGCGGATCCAGGCGCTTGCCGTTCACGGCCACGCAGTCCCCGCGTTCGAAGTCGAGCGTGACCAGTTCCGCCCGGTCCGGTGCATCCTCGGGCAGGACCGACAGCGTGGTGAAGTATTCCCGGTTCTTGGAATTGCCGGCGTCGTACCAGGGATCCTCCAGGATGCCCGCCTCGTAGGAGATGTGGAGGAGGTTGCGGTCCATCGAGTAGGGCTTTTTGGCGCTGGCCTGGACCGCGATTCCCCGGGCGGCGCAGTAGTCCAGCATTTCCTGGCGTCCCGGGAAGTCGCGCCGGTAGCGCGCGTCGCGCCAGGGGGCGATCACCTGGAGTTCAGGGGCCAGCGCCGCCGCGGTCAGTTCGAAGCGCACCTGGTCGTTGCCCTTGCCGGTGGCTCCGTGGGCGATGGCGTCGGCCTGCTCCTCCCGTGCAATCTCCACCATCCGCTTGGCGATGAGCGGTCGGGCGATGGCGGTGCCGAGGAAGTACTGTCCCTCGTAGAGCGCCCCGGCGCGCATCATCGGGAAGATGAAATCCCGGGCGAACTCCTCCTGAAGGTCGTCAATGTGCACCGCGGAGGCCCCGGTCTTGCGGGCCTTCCGGTCGAGTCCCTTCAGCTCCTCCTCCTGGCCGATGTTGGCGCAGAAGGCGATCATGGTGGCGTTGTCGTAGGTTTCCCGGATCCACGAGAGCAGGACGGAGGTGTCGAGGCCGCCCGAGTAGGCGAGGACGATTTTCATGCGTGCAGCAAGGCGCCCGGCAGTCAACGCGACGCCCCCGCGGCGGGGAAGGCGAAATTTGGCGGATGCACCGGTGTCGCGGGGTCCCCGCGGATTGAAGATTGCACCCGGGGCCGTCCCTGGGGTCTCATCCGCCAGCCTTGATGCGGACGGACCAAAGTCATTGATGGAACGGCATTCAGCACAGGATGGCGCGGCCACGCCGGGCTTCGGATGGAATTGTCGCCCGGGAGCCTGGTGGATCGTGTGCCTGCTGGCACTGGCCGGGCTCTTCGCCAGGCCGGAGGCCCAGGTGCCGGTCCCGCAGGTTGGCGCGATTGACATCCGTTTCGTCGGCCCCGCGACGGTGAGCGAAGACCTGGTCCGCGCGAACATCCGGGTCCGGGTCGGCGACCCGTTCAACCAGCTCGCCGCCGACAAGGATGTCGAGGGGCTCTATGGCACCGGGTTCTTCTACAACATTCGCGTCACCCAGCAGCGGCTTCCGGATGGCAGGATCGGTCTGACCTACATCGTGCAGAGCAAGCCGATCCTCACGGAGATCCGGTACTCTGGGAACGACCGGTTCAGCGTCAACCGGCTGCGGAAGAAGACGACGTCCAAGGTCGGGGAGCCGCTGGACGAACGGAAGCTCTTCACCGACGCGCAGGCGATCCGGACGATGTACGAGAAGGCCGGGATGCAGAACACCACCGTGACGCCACGGCCCGTCATCAACGAGGCGCTGGGGCGTGGCTCGGTCACGTTCGAGATTGTGGAGGCCCCAAAGATCCGGATCGAAAAGGTGTTCTTCGAAGGCAACGAAGCCTTCAGTCAGAAGAAACTGCGCAAGGTGGTCAAAACGCGGAAGTGGAACTGGCTGTCGTGGTTGACGGGCAGCGGCAAGTTCCTGGAGGAGCAGTTTGCCGACGACCGGGACCGTCTTCGGGATTTCTATGCCAACAACGGCTTCGTGGACTTCGAAATCGTGGACGTCGAATTCGACCGGCCCAGAACGAACCGGATGACCATCACCTTCGACGTCGCGGAGGGCACGCAATACCGGGTGGGATCGGTCAGCTTCGAGGGCAACAAGCGGTTCACCGAGGCAGAGATCACCTCGAACCTCCGGGATGACCGCGGCGGGTACACCCCGCAGCGCCTGACCCCCGGCAAGATTTTCAGCCCGGAACAGCTCGATGCGGACATCCAGCACATCCAGAACTTCTACGGCTCCCTCGGGTACCTCGACGTCCGCGTCCAGGCCCAGAAGATTCCCAACGTGGTGGACCGGACGATTGACCTCCGGTACACGATCCGCGACGCCCGCGGCGTGCTCGGTGAGGGCGAGAAATCCACCATCGAGAAGATCGAGATCAAGGGGAACACCAAGACCAAGGACCAGGTCATCCGGCGCGAGCTCGCCGTCTCGCCGGGCGAGACCTTCGACATGGTCCGGGTGAAGATCAGCAAGCAGCGGTTGGAGCAGATGAACTATTTCGAGAAGGTGGACACCAAGGAGGTGCCCACCGATGTGCCCACCCAGCGGAACCTGGTGGTGGCGGTCGAGGAGAAGAACACCGGCAACGTGGCATTGGGCGCCGGGTTCAGCTCGGTGGACAAGCTCGTCGGGTATGTCGAGGTGTCGCAGGGCAACTTCGACCTGTTCAACCCGCCCACCTTCACCGGCGGCGGCCAGAAGGCGCGGGTGCGGGCCCAGATCGGCACGCAGCGTCAGGACTACATCCTGAGCTTCACCGAGCCATGGTTTCTCGGGCGCCGTCTCCGGCTCGACACGGAGGTGTACTACCGGGATCTCCAGTATCTTTCCGACACCTACGAAGCGACGATCGTCGGCGGCAACCTGGGGCTGACGAAGCAACTTCCGTTCAACCTCACGCTGAACACCACCTATACGCTCCAGAACGTGGACATCACGTTCTACGACAACTACCTCAACCAGTATCCGCCCACCATCGAGACCTACAACTACCTGACGAACAACGGCCAGGTGTCGGTGGTCTCGACCAACGTGGTGCCCGGGCCGCAGCCGGTGCTGCTCGATCAGGCGGGATCCACACTGATCTCGAGCCTGAGCTGGGCCCTCACCCACGACACCCGGAACAACCTGATGCTTCCGACCCGCGGCCACGTGGTGAAGTTCGAGCCGATGCTGGCGGGCGGCCCGCTCGGGGCGCAGGCCAATTTCTACCAGTTGGAGCTCAAGGCCTCGCAGTACTGGACCCCCGCCCGCCTGTTCTCTCCGGCCAGCAGCACCCACGACTTCTTCAAGGAACACGTGCTGGAGTTGGTGGGCAACCTGGGCGCCGTGCAGGCCTTCTCCAGCGGGGACCGCGGCGAAGCCGGCGTGGTGCCGGTGAACAACCGGTGGTACCTCGGCGGTCTGTACTCCCTGCGCGGCTTCACGTTTCGGGAGGTGGGCCCGGTGGATCCCCTCACCGAGGAGCCGATCGGCGGCGGCACCTATTGGTTTGCTTCGGCGGAGTACAGCGTCCCGGTCGTCCCCCGGGTGCGCTTCGCGGTGTTCTTCGACTCCGGCATGGTGTATCCCGACGCGTACAGCTTCACGCCGCAAAAGTTCGCCGACGGCACCACCACCGGTGTTTACAATTCCAACTGGGGCCTGGGCATCCGGCTCAACCTCCCGATCGGTCCGCTCCGGCTGGATTACGGCATCCCGATCAAGTCCGACCGCTTCAACGACAGCAGCGGCCAGTTCCAATTCGGTGTTGGCTATGCGCGAGATTTCTAGGATCCTTCCTCCGCTCAGAAATCCATAGGAATGAAACGTATCCTTTGTCTGGCCGCCCTGCTGGTGGGCGGCCTTGTCGCCGTCCCGGCTCACGCCCAAACCCGCATCGCCGTCGTGGACCTCAAGAAGGTGTTCGACGGCTACTGGCGCACCAAGCAGGCCGACTCGCAGCTCAAGGAGCGCGCCGCCGACTTTGAGAAGGCCCGCGGTGGACTGATCGAGGACTACCGGAAATCCAACGAGGAGTTCCGGACCTTCGTCGAGGCCGCCCAGGATCCCGCCCTCTCCTCCGACGAACGCGACCGGCGGCGCAAGGAACTCGAGGCCAAGCAGAATGACCTGAGGGAGCAGGAGAACAGCATTCGCACCTTCGACCAGAATTCCCGGCAGGCCCTCACCGAGCAGCAGGGCCGCATGCGCGAGAGCGTGCTCCGCGACATCCGGGGCGTCGTGGAGGAAAAGTCCCGGGTCGGCGGTTACAACCTGGTGATTGACGTCGCCGCGATCTCGTTCAACCAGACGCCCGTCGTCATGTACAACAATCTTGCGGGCACGGACGTGGACCTATCGGACGCCGTCCTCAAGCAGCTCAACGCCAACGCCCCACCCGACTTCGACAAGTCCGAGGCCGGGAAGTAGGCGCGGCGGGTTCGCCCCGCGCCGGCTGCCTGGAGCCGGCCGCGGATCGTTATGGAACTCCGATGACCTCGGCCATCCTCGTCGCGGCCGGGCGCGGGACCCGCATGGGTCCCGACGTGGACAAGCTGTTCCTCGAAGTGGGCGGCCGGCCCGTCGTGGCGCACACGTGGGGTCGTTTGGAGGCATGCCCGGCCGTGGACGCCCTCGTTCTGGTGGTGCGTGCCGGACTGGAGGAATCCTTCGCCGGGCTCGCCCGGGATCACGGATTTCGCAAGCCGTTCCGGGTCGTCCCCGGTGGTGCGGAGCGGCAGGATTCCGTTGCCCATGGACTGGCCGCGCTGTCCCGCGAGACCGCGCTGGTCGCAATCCAGGATGGCGCCCGCCCCTGCACATCCCCGGAGGTGATCGCCCGGTGTCTGGCGGCGGCGGCGAGGACCGGCGCCGCGGTGGCGGCGCAGCGGGTGACCGATACCGTGAAGGCGTCGGATGGGGACCGGACGATCGCCAGTCACCTGGACCGGTCGCGGCTGTGGACGGTTCAGACCCCGCAGTGTTTTCGCCGTCAGGTAATCGAGCGGGCACTGGAGGCGACCCGGACGGCCGGTCGCCGGATCACCGATGACACCGCGGCGTGCGAACTGACCGGGCAGTCCGTGGAACTGGTTGAGTGTCCTGAACCCAATCCGAAGGTGACCACGCCGGCGGACCTGCCCTGGATTGAGTGGTTGCTGCGCCGCGATCCCTGAGGGCGGATCTCGGAGGGCTTTGGAACCTCCCGGCAGGATCCGGGGAATTCCGTGGGGAGCGGAGGGGCCGACGGGCTGTCACCGTGCCGGGGCCCCGGCGCGTCGCAGCCGGTCTGCGATCGCCGCCCATTCCGGCGTCGCGGGCGGTGCTTCGACGAGGATCCATCCCGCCCCGGCATCGTCACAGCGGTGGAGCTGCGCGTAGAGCGCACGCCCGAAGGCCTCGGGATCATCCGGAATCAGGAAAACTCGTTCCGGGGGCAGCGACTGTGGCAGGCGGTGATGGGCCAGAATGAATGTGGACTCGGGCTTCGCCCCGAGCGCTTCCATCCGGGCCCCCAGCTCCGCGTCATTGTGCCAGGTCACCACGGCCAGGCGGGCCCTTGGGGCGTAATGACGATCCAGCTGTCCCGGACTGCGCAGCGGTCCCATGTCCGCGGTCTCGTTTCCCGGTTGGGGGGGACCGGTGCCGGCCGCCATCAGGATCGCCGGTTCATGGATCATGCCGGGTCGCAGGATTCGGGGGTGCGCACCGGTGGCATCCACCACGGTGCTTTCAATACCCACATTGCAGTCGCCTCCATCCACGATGAGCGGGAGGACCTGTCCCAGCGCTTTGTCCACATGCGCGGCATTCGTCGGTGAAATACCGTTGGCAAGGTTGGCGCTGGGTGCGGCGAGCGGGAAACCGCAGGTCCGAATCAGCGCCTGCATGAAGGGATGCTGGGGCCAGCGGATGCCCACAGTGCCCCCCCCGGCAGTGACGATCTCGGGGATCGTCGCCGCCCGTGGCAACACCAGGGTGAGCGGCCCGGGCCAGAAGGCCCGCGCGAGACGATCGGCCAGCGGAGGCCAGTCCGCGACGCAGTCGCGGGCCATGCCCTGGGATGCCACATGGACAATCACGGGATTGTGGCCGGGGCGTCCTTTGAGCTCATAGATGCGCGAAACCGCGGCCGGATCCGATGCGTTGGCGGCGAGCCCGTACACCGTCTCGGTGGGCACCGCGACCACCCCTCCGGCGCGCAGCAGCGCTGCGGACCGTTCCACGGCGATTTGCATCAAGCCGGGTGTCTCGGTGGACAGGATTTCGGCAGGCATGGTGGCGGTGATGTCGTCAGCGACACCCTTGGGAATGCGGTTCAAGGCTCAAAGCGGAAAGTTCGGATTCCTTGGTGCCGAACGACCGATGGCGCCCCGCTTGGCCCGGGCTCGCATCCGATGCACCCGGGCGATTAGCCTGACCGTCATGGAGACCGCCACCGGGACGCCACGACGCCTGATTGAAGTCTGCATTGATTCTGTCGAATCGGCCCTCGCTGCCGCCGCGGGGGGTGCCGACCGCCTGGAGGTGTGCTCCGCCCTCGGCGAGGGCGGGCTGACCCCCACCGCCGGACTGCTGGCGGTCATCCGGGAGCGGGTCCGGCTCCCACTCGCCGTGATGATCCGCCCCCGGGCGGGTGACTTCTGCTACTCGCCCGAGGAATTTGAGGTGATGCGACGGGACCTGTGCCACGCGAAGACGCTGGGTGCGGACCTGATTGTCCTGGGATTGTTGACGCCGGAGGGGACCGTGGATGCGGATCGGACCCGTGAACTGATGGCCCTTGCGCGGCCGCTTCCCGTGACGTTTCACCGCGCCTTTGACATGGCGCGCGATCCCATGGAGGCGATGGAAGCGTTGATCGGGCTTGGGTGCGAACGGGTCCTGACCTCGGGACAGGAGAAATCGGTGCTGGAGGGCCTGGATCTGCTCGTCGCGCTGACGCGTCGGGCTGCCGGCGGGATCGTGGTCATGCCGGGCGGCGGCATCACGGAACGGAACCTTCCGCGAATCCTGCGCGAGTGCGATTTCCGCGAACTGCATCTGTCGGCGAGTGCCACCCGCGAAAGCCGCATGGAGTTTCGCAATCTGCGGATTTCAATGGGCCGCACCCTCGCCGCCTCCGAGTTTGCGATTTCAGCGGCCGATTCGGGCCGTGTCCGCCGGTTCCGCGAGCTGGCAGACGGCAGGGGCGCCGGCTGAGCGCTTTCGGGGACGGGAACGGGCTGCCCGGTTGCGGGTGAAGGGCAGGGGACGAACGAATCGGGCGTGACCGCGCCGCGCCGCCTGGTGGGGACCGCCTCAAGCAGTCCGTACTCATGGAGGGTCCGGTTCCTCCTTTCCGTCTGGCGTTTGCATCGCAGTGGCCTACGGTTTCCGGGCATCCTTCCGCGGATGCCGGCGCGCTCGCCGTTCACTGTCCCATGAGTGCCACGGAGCTTCATCCCTACGTGTTTCTGACGGTCCTGTTCGTGATGGCCGTGATGTTTCCGCTGGTGCCACTTGCCCTCGCCCGTGCCTGGGCCTGGCGGTTTGCCCCTGCAAGACCGGGTCCACAGAAGAATGCCACCTACGAATGCGGCATTGAAACCCGGGGGGATCCGCTCACCCAGTTTCGTGCGGGCTACTACCTCTACGGCATCCTGTTCCTGATTTTCGATGTCGAAGCGGTCTTCCTCCTGCCCTTTGCCGTGTCGTTTCTCCAACTGCCGCTGGGTGCGGTTCTGGCGATGCTGCTGTTTGTGCTCCTGCTGGCGGAAGGGTTGGCCTGGGCGTGGCTCAAGGGACTCCTGACCTGGAAATGACGCGCCATGATTGACGAAGGACTCCGCAGTGAACTGGCCCGGCAAGGGGTCGTGGTCACCAGTTTCCAGGAACTGGGAAACTGGGGCCGGAGCAATTCCGTCTGGCCGATGACGTTCGGCCTGGCCTGCTGCGCGATCGAAATGATCGCCACCAGCATGGCCCGTTACGACATCGCCCGATTTGGGTCGGAGGTGTTCCGTCCATCCCCCCGGCAGGCGGACCTCATGATCGTGGCCGGGACCGTCACCAAGAAGATGGCGCCCCAGGTGGTGCGGCTTTACAACCAGATGCCCGAGCCGAAGTACGTCATCGCCATGGGCGCCTGCGCCATCTCGGGCGGCCCGTTCAAGGAGGGGTACAACGTGCTGAAGGGCATTGATCGTTATCTGCCGGTGGACGTCCACATTCCCGGATGCCCGCCCCGTCCGGAAGCCCTGCTCCACGGCCTGATGACGCTCCAGAAGAAGATGTCCGGGGAGACGCTCACGGGCCCCGGGCGGTCGCGATCGTTCGATCCGGACGCACCCAGCGAATTCCCGATACCCGTGTGCGGCGAACACGATCTGGTGCCACCCCGCAACGACGCGGTCTGGCATCCGCCCACCCGCCCGTCTGCGGCTTCATCCACTTCCCAAACCTGACCCTCGCTTGCGTTGTCCCTGAGACTCCCGAAAAAATCCCGAACCGAACTCCAACGTATTTTCGCAGGCAACCGTCGGAACCGAAAGGGCTCCGGTTCCTGCACCTCCGGCACCCGGTCGCGGAAACTTGAACCATGCCCGCCCCGGGACCGGTGTTCGAAAAATCCCTCACGCAGTTCCATGAGCGCAATGCTTCCCAATTGGATTCAACCCACCGGTGACCTCGAGGTGGTTGTCCTCGTGATCTCGACCCTCCTGCTGGCCACCCTGGCGTTCACCCGGGGCCGGGTGCCCTGGTGATGCCGGGTCTCGGGCAGGGTTCCCGGCGATTTCCGGCGTGCCTTTTCCGGCCGGACGGTGTGGACTTCGACCGGATCCCCCGGCCGCGTGGTGTGCCCGTTCCGGGGGCTTCCAGTCCAAGGTACGCTCATGAGACGCCTCTTTTACGTGGAACAGGATATGTGCGGTGCCGACCTGCCGCCGGACTTCGATCTCGACGAGTTTTGTGAAGTCCTCCAGGGGAAACTGGGCGACGTGGAGGTGGTGGCGGTGCCGCCCGACGAATCCGCCCCGGCAAATCGCGACCACCAACTGGTCCCCGAATCCGTGTTCCTCGAAGCTCTCGGCGAATATCTTCACCGATAGGCGCGGCACGCCGTCCGCGGGCGGGAGGCGGCCTCCAGCCTTGCCCGCGGCAGCCTGGCGTCGTTTGCTGTCCCGGTGCCGGAGGAGTGGTTCGACGTGGTCAATGAGCAGGATGCGGTCATCGGACGCCGTCCGCGCAGCGAGGTGCACCGTCTCGACCTGCGCCACCGGGCGGTGCATGTGCTCCTCTTCAATTCGCGGGGCGAACTGTTCCTCCAGCAGCGCTCCCTCTCGAAGGACAACTGGCCCGGAGTCTGGGATTCGTCGGCCTCCGGCCATCTGGACGCGGGTGAAGACTACGACCCTTGCGTGGTGCGGGAACTGCGGGAGGAACTCGGGGTGACGCTCGCGGCACCTCCGGTGAGGATCCTGAGGCTCGAGGCGACGGCGGCCACCGGCTGGGAATTCTGCTGGGTGTATCGTGCCCGGCACGAGGGACCGTTCGACCTTCAGGCGAGCGAGATCCGGGGCGGCGGCTGGTTCCTGCCGTCCGCGATTCGCGACTGGATTGCGGCCCGGCCCGGGGACTTCGCCGGCGGCTTCCGGGAAATCTGGCCCCGGTTGCCGGACTTGCAC
The DNA here is from genome assembly GCA_019634635.1 of Verrucomicrobiia bacterium. NCBI lineage: Bacteria > Pseudomonadati > Verrucomicrobiota > Verrucomicrobiia > Verrucomicrobiia bacterium. The sequence continues at coordinate 11,770 of JAHCBB010000030.1, read as the reverse complement.
GGGGACTGACGGCCCATCCGGGGGGGGGCGTGCGGGGAGGACCTATGCGAGGATCCCCTGGACAACCTCCCCATGGACGTCGGTGAGGCGAAACCGCCGGCCTTGGAACTTGAAGGTGAGCTGTTCGTGCGGGATCCCGAGCAGGTGGAGGAGCGTGGCGTGCAGGTCGTGGACGTGGACCGGTGCCTCGACCACGTTGTACCCAAACTCATCGGTCGCCCCGTACACCGTACCCGCCCGCACGCCACCCCCCGCCATCCACATGGAGAAGCAACGCGGATGATGATCCCGGCCGTAGTCGGTCGCGGTCAGCTTTCCCTGCGAGTAGTTGGTCCGGCCAAATTCGCCACCCCAGACCACCAGGGTGTCCTCCAGCAGGCCGCGCTGCTTGAGGTCCGCGAGCAGTGCGGCGCAGGGCTGGTCGGTTTCGCGGCACTGGGTCCGGATCCCGTTGGGCAGGCCGCCATGCTGGTCCCAGCCCTGGTGATACAATTGGATGAACTTCACGCCCCGCTCGGCGAGGCGGCGCGCGAGGAGGCAGTTTGCGGCGAATGTGCCGGGCTTCCGTGCGTCAGGCCCATACGCTGCGAGGGTTGCCTCCGGCTCGCCGGACAGGTCCATGACGTCAGGCACGCTGGCCTGCATCCGGTAGGCCATCTCATATTGGGCGATCCGGGTCTCCAGTTCGGCGTCCCCGGTCTCGGCGGCGGCGACCTCGTGGAGTTCCCGCAGGCGGTCGAGCATCGCCCGCCGTCCGGCAGGGGACACGCCGTCCGGATTCGTCAGGTACAGCACGGGATCCTTCCCCGAACGGAATTGCACCCCTTGAAACCGCGACGGCAGGAAGCCGCTGCCCCAGAGCCGGGAATACAGCGGCTGGTCCACCTTGCCCCGCGTGATGAGGACGACAAAGGCCGGCAGATTCTCGTTGTCACTCCCCAGCCCGTAGTGGACCCAGGAGCCGAAGCTGGGCCGTCCGCTGAGCTGGGACCCGGTCTGCAGGAAGGTGATGGCCGGGTCGTGGTTGATCGCCTCGGTGAACAGGGAGCGGACGATGCACAGGTCGTCCACGTGGGAGGCGGTGTGCGGCAGCAGCTCGCTCACCCAGGCTCCGGACTGCCCGTGCCGGGCGAACCGGAATGCCGAGCCTGCCAGGGGGAGCACGGCCTGGTTTCCGGACATCCCGGTGAGCCGCTGGCCCATGCGGACCGAATCCGGCAGCGGTTCACCCTGGCGCTCGTTGAGCAACGGCTTGTAGTCGAAGGTCTCCAGCTGTGACGGTCCGCCGGCCATGAACAGGTAGATCACCCTGCGGGCACGGGGCGCCACCGGCAGGGTGCCACCCAGCATGCCGACCCCGCCGGCCGCCAGCGCACGCGAGGGGGTCAACAGATCCGCCAGGGCGACGCCACCCAGTCCGAGCCCGAATCGGTTCAGGAACTGGCGGCGGCTCAGGGAAGTCGCGTCCACGGGGCCGGTGCAGCACGAGGTGTTCATCGCTTCATCACAAATTCGTCGTGATTCATGAGGGTGCTCATCACCAGGGTGGCCGCCGCCAGTTCCGGCGCCGGCAGTGCGGTGTCGCGCAGGCGTTCCCCCGTGGACAGCAGCCGCTCGGCCGCCTCGGGATCCGCCGCGTAGAGACGCCGCTGTTCCTCGAAGAGCGACGCAAGAATCGCCGACTCGCGGGCGGAGGGCGGCCGGCCGAGCACTGTATGGAACCCCCGGTCCACGCGCGCCTCCGGAGTCGCCTCCCGATCGCCCCACAACGCCTCGGCCAGCACCCGGGCGGCCTCCAGGAATTGCGGGTCGTTCAACAGCACCAGCGCCTGCAGGGGTGTGGCGGTGATCTCCCGGTTCGCCACGCAGACTTCCCGGGAGCCGGCATCGAAACTCGCCAGCGACGGCGGCGGGGCGGTCCGTCGAATGAACGTGTACAGGCTCCGCCGGTATAACTTGTCCCCGTGGTCCTGGACGTAGGTCTTTCCCGTCCCGGCCTCCTCCCAGACGCCCGGCGGCTGGTACGGCTTGACGCTCGGCCCGCCCAGCGTGGGTTGCAGCAGCCCGCTGACGGCCAGCGCACTGTCGCGGATCTGTTCGGCGCCCAGCCGATGCCGCGGCCCCCTCGAGAGCATCCGGTTTTCCGGATCGAGGGCGACACGTTCCGGCGGCGCCTCGGAGTCCTGACAATAGGTCGCGGACAGGACCAGGAGTTTGTGCAGCGCCTTCAGATCCCAGCCGGAATCCCGGAACGTGGCGGCCAGCCAATCCAGGAGCTCGGGATGCGTTGGCAGCTGCCCCTGCGCCCCGAAATCATTCAACGTGGCCACCAGGCCCCGCCCAAAGTGCTGACGCCACGCGCGGTTGACTGCGACCCGGGCTGTCAATGGATTGCGCGGATCGGTCATCCATTGGGCCAGTCCAAGCCGGTTCCGGGGTGTTCCCTCCGGCAGGGGGAGGATGTGCTTTGGCACGTCGGGATCCACCGGGTCCGCCGGGGCGTCATAGGCCCCGCGCTTGAGAAGATGGGTCGGTCGCCGTGCCTCCATCTCGCGCATCACCATGATTTCCTTCGTTTTCGAAATCAGTTCGTCCTCCGCCTTGCGCAGGCGCTGCAGTTCCGCATGCGCCACGGCCACTCCGGGATCCCAACGCATCGCGTACGTTTCGGCATCCATGGCGGCGGCTCCAGGCGCCCCGGTGTCGGGGTCGAGGTGCAACACCTCAGCCGGAGTCAGGCAGACATCGTAGACACGAAAATCGTCCAGCTCCCCGTCCCGGAATCCATTGTCCCGAAACCGCGCACCAAGGGTCAGCCGGATCCCCCCGGCGTCGGCATCGCCCCAGGCCGCCCGGTGCTGGATGTCCCGCGTCAGCCCGTCGCGGACCGTCTCCAGTGCCATCGGTTCCCCATCCCGGTACAACTGCACGCCCGCGGCCCGGCTGGATCCGTCGTAGGTCACCGTGAGCCGGGTCCAGCGTCCCGGGGGCAGCGGCTCGCGCGCCCGAACCCCCAGGGCGTTCCCCGGCCAGAAATGGATCAGGCCGAAAAACGGCCGGCCGTTCTCCAGCACCAATTCGTACCCGCGGCTGCCGGAATCCGTCCAGGCCCGCGAATAATGAAACACCACCGCACGCGGACGCACATCGGCCGGCCGGATCCAGACATCCACGCTGAAGGGATCGGTCCGCCGGAAGGCTCCGGCGTCCGGAAGGGTCACGGCATTGTCCCCGCTGAAGCGGAGCGCCGTTCCGCGGCGTCCCGGCACGGGGACCGGCCCGTCGGACAGCACGGCCTGGTTGGTGCTGCGGGCGTCCGGCGTGAACAGGTGGGTGAAGACGTCGAAGGCATAGGAGGCCACGGGAAGCACTGGTGCGGGGCTGGGGACCTCCGGACGCTCCCCGGCATCCCAGCGGGCCCGGGCCGCCGTCACCGCGAGTCGCATCTGCCTGTCGGCGGCGTCGCGTTCCCGCACGAGGACCTGATGCCTGGACTGGTCCTCACCTTCCCAGCGTACCAGGGTCGGCGTGGGCGTGGCGGAGGTGAAATGCGAGTACAGGCCCGACTCGTCAATGTTGTTGAAGAAGGCCGAAAGCGCGTAGTAGTCGCGCTGGCTGATGGGGTCGTACTTGTGGTCGTGGCATCGCGAGCACTCGAGCGTGAGCCCAAGAAAGGCGGTGCCCATGGTGTGCACCCGGTCGGAGACGTATTCCTGGCGGAACTCCTCCTCGATGCTCCCGCCCTCGTTGGTCTGACGGTGGAGCCGGTTGAAGGCGGTCGCCAGCACCTGTTCGTCGGTCGCCCCGGGCAGCAGGTCTCCGGCGAGTTGCCACGTCAGGAACTGGTCGTAGGGCAGGTTCCGGTTGAAGGCTGCCACCACCCAGTCCCGCCAGGGTGAAAGATCCCGCTCGACGTCGGCCTGGTATCCGTAGGTGTCCGCGTACCGGGCGAGGTCCAGCCAGTCGGTGGCGAGGCGCTCGCCGAAGGCCGGCGACGCCAGAAGGCGGTCCACGACCTTCTCGTAGGCATTCTCCGAGGGATCCTTCACGAAGGCCTCCACCTCCCGGGGCGACGGGGGCAGGCCGGTGAGGTCGAGGGATGCCCGGCGGATCAACCGTTCGCGTCCGGCGCGCGGTGACGGCTCCATCCCGGCGGCCTGGAGTCGTGCCAGCACGAACTGGTCCACCGGATGGATCCGCCGGTCCCCGGCGTTCACGGCGGGAGGTTCGGGCCGGGTGATCGGGGCGAAGGCCCAGTGATCACTCCAGGGCGCCCCCTGGGCCACCCATCGCCGGAGCAGCGCCTTTTCCGGGTCGGTCAGCGCCAGGTGGGCCTCCGGGGGCGGCATGACTTCGTCGGGATCCTCTGAAAACAGGCGTCGGATCAGCTCCGAGGCCTCCGGATCGCCGGGCGCCACGATCCGGCGACCGTCCTGGCGTACGCGCAGGACGTCTTCGCGTTGATCGAGCCGCAACTTGGCCTTCCGCGCCCGCTCGTCGGGGCCGTGGCAGGAGAAACACCGGTCGGACAGGAGCGGACGCACCTCGAAATTGAAATCTGCTGCAGCGGACGCCGCCGCGTGGAGCGTCGGACCGACGCCCGCCCCGACCATCGCGATGGCAAGCCACACCGCTCTCAGCCCGATCCCATTCACCGTCGGCAGCATAGCGTTGGGACGAGTCCTTGTCCCGCCGGATTCGGCCCGGATGGGGACTTGATCTCCAAGGCCCGATGAACGCGGGCGCCAGGATTCCCTCGTTGCGCAATTGGCACGCGGCGCCAAAGCGCCAGGGGGCTGGCGCAGTCCAAGACCTGGCGGATTTCTGCGCTGCCGTGGCGGTCGCGAAGCGTCGTGCAGTGCGGTAGCCCTCTACCGCTTTCCCCTCCCAGCCCCCGACAACCCCGGGGCGCCAGGAATCGCCGGTCGTGCAACGGGCACGCGGCGCCAACGCGCCCAAGCCGGCGGCTGCGCCGCGGGGTTGCCAATTCACGGACCGGGCGCCAAGGATTTGCGCATGACGCCTTCCACCGCGAACGCTCACGCACCCCGGTCCCCCCTGTCCCGCCGTGGATTTCTGTCCGCAGCCGGCGCCACCCTGACGCTTCCGGGACTTGCCGTGGCCACCGTCGCGGCCGGGGCCCAGACGGATTCCGCGGCCTCCACCAAATCCGACCGGGTCGTCACCCCACCAGAGGGACGCCGCCTGTTGCTCTCCTGCAAGCTGGGGATGATCAGCGCCGGGTCTGGTGACCGGAAGCGCACCCTTGCCGAGCGATTGAGCCTCGCCGGGGAGGCCGGTTTCGACGGGGTGGACCTCGATGAGGCGGGAAACTACACGCCGGAGCAGGCACGGGACGCCGTGCGCGAGTCCGGTGTCTTCGTCCACAACGCCATCAACCACGCCCACTGGCAGCAGCGTCTGACCAGCCCCAATGCTGCCGAGCGGGACCAGGGACGCGCCAACATCGAGCATTGCATCCGGGTCTCCCACGCAGCCGGAGGCAGCGGGGTGCTGATCGTCGTGGGCAACGGGAGCGATGGGACCCCGGCCGAGACGGCGCAGCGGGCCGGCGATGAGATCCGCCGTTTGCTTCCCCTCGCGGCGGCCTACGGTCAGGCCATCCTGGTGGAGAACGTCTGGAACCGGATGTTCTACAACCACGACGGTTCCCCGGAGCAGGGACCGGAGCAGTTCATCCAGTTTGTGGACAGCTTCCGCAGCCCCTGGGTGGGGATGTACTATGACATCGGCAACCATTGGAAATACGGCCAGCCCTCGGAATGGATCCGCGGGTTTGGTCCCCGATGCGTGAAACTCGACGTGAAGGGATTCAGCCGGGCGAAGAACGAATTCGTGGACATCACCAGTCCCGACGACGACCTGCCGTGGGACCAGGTCCGCAAGGCCCTCGGGGACATCGGCTTTTCGGGATGGGCGACCGCGGAGGTCGGCGGTGGCGAGCTGGCCCGCCTGAAGACGGTCCGGGAGCAGATGCAGCGGGCGTTCGGACTGTAGTCCCGGGCCGGCCGTGCGGACCGCGGCGCGGTGCCGTCCTGCGGCTTCGCGACCGGCCGGTTCCGTCGCCCCCGTGCCGTCCCATGGACACCTGGTGGTACCCCGTGCTGTTCGCAACCGGTGTGGCCGCCGGGTATGTGGACGCCATCGCTGGAGGTGGCGGACTGATCACCGTGCCGGTGCTGATGGCCACCGGCCTGTCGCCGGCCGATGCCCTGGGCACGAACAAGCTTCAGTCCGCGTGCGGCACGACGCTCGCCACGATGCGTTATGCGCGCCACGGGCTGCTGGGGCAGGGGGACTGGACGTGGGGCATTGCGGCCACCGTGGTGGGTGCCGCGGCGGGATCGTGGTGCGTCCAGCAGGTGAACCCCGGCTTCCTGCGGCCCCTCATCCCAATCCTGCTCGTCACCATTGCCATCGTGCTCATCACGCGTCCGGACCTGGGCAGCCGCCCCCGGGCGCCGCGCCTGGCGCCGCGACCGTTTGGCATCCTCTTCGGACTCCTGCTGGGTTTTTACGACGGCTTCCTGGGACCGGGAACCGGTGCATTCTGGATGATGGCCTGTGTGGGGTTGCTCGGGCGGGACCTCCTCGCGGCGACGGCGCACACCAAGGTGATGAATCTCACCAGCAACCTGGCCTCGCTGGTCCTGTTCCTCGCCGGAGGACACGTGCGGTTTGCCGTGGGCCTTTCCATGGCCGCCGGCCAGTTCCTTGGGGGCTGGCTGGGTGCCCGGTCCGCCATCCACGGCGGAGCGCGGCGAATCCGGCGGGTCTTGTTGACGGTGGTGATCCTCCTTGCCGCGAAACTGCTATGGGACGCCGTTCGTGCACCATGAAGGCGGCGGCGAACTCCCGGCTTCTCAACCGGCCTTCGCCCCGTAGACTTCCCGCATGGCCGTGATTTGCCGTCTTTTCGTCCTCGTCATCGCCCTGGCGTCGGTGGCCCCGTTGCCGGCGGACGAATCCAATCGAGTTGCGCTGAAGCGGGTGGCCGGTGGCCTCACGTCCCCGCTTTCGCTCGTGCCCCTTCCCGGAGGCATGGCCCTGGTGGTGGACCAACCCGGGTACCTGCGCGTCCTGGGGGCCGATGGGGTGATGCAGGACGAACCCGCGTTGGTGATCACCAACCGGCTCTCCCCGATCAACCACGGCGCCTTTGACGAGCGCGGGTTGCTGGACGTGGCGTTGCACCCGCAGTTCCCGCAGAACCGGAAGCTGTACCTCACCTACACGGCCCCGCGCCGCGACACCGCGCCCGAGGACTGGGACTGCACCCTGCGGTTGTCCGAGTTCACCCTGCCCGCGGGCGGGGCGATCCGCGTGGCCCCGGGCTCCGAGCGCGTGCTGCTTGAGGTGGACCAGCCATTCGCCAATCACAATGGCGGCCGCATGGTGTTTGGTCCGGACGGCCTGCTGTACCTGGGAATCGGCGACGGCGGCAGCGCCAACGACCGGGGGAAGCGCCCGGAGTCCGGCAACGGCCAGCACCTCCAGACCCTGTTGGGCAAGATCGTGCGGTTGGACGTGAATGCGACCTCCGGTGGTCGGCAGTACGCGATCCCGGCGGACAACCCGTTTGCCGACGGTCGCGCGGCCCTGCCGGAAATTTATGCCTACGGCCTGCGCAATCCCTGGGGCCTGAGCTTCGACCGGGGGGGTGCGCGGGAATTCTTCGTCGCGGACGTGGGGCAGGACCTGTATGAGGAGATCAACATCATCCGCAACGGTGGGAACTACGGATGGTCCCTGCGCGAGGGATTCGAGGGGTTCAGCGCCGACACGCCCAAGGCGCCGCCCGCCGATGCGCCGCGGACCGGTGGGCGCGGCGAGCCCCTGCTGGACCCGATCCTCCAATACAACCACACCGGGCTGAAAAAGGACCCCGATGCGCACGGCATCAGCGTGACCGGCGGCTACGTGTACCGCGGCAAGGCCCTTCCGGAGCTGGCGGGGCGCTACGTCTTCGGTGACTGGTCCCGGCACTGGGCACTGCCGCAGGGCGTGCTGTTGGTGGCGACCCGTCCCGGGACAACCGGCACGCGCTGGACCGTCGAGCGGCTCGAGGTGGTTGAGCCGTCGGATTTCTCAGGGTACATCGTCGGTTTCGGCGAGGATGCCGACGGGGAGCTGTACGTGTTGACCAATGGCAGCAACGGACTGACCCCGGGCAAGGGGAACATCTGGAAGCTCGTGCCCTCCCTGGAATAGTTCCGGCAGTCGCCCGCCGGTACGAGCCGGGTTGTGCGAAGGAATCCGCGTGAACCGGGAAAAGATCACCCCCGAGGGACTGCGGTCCCTCAAGGGCCGTCGCCGCTTTGGCGCCCTCACCGCCTACGACTACCCGATGGCGCGCCTCCTCGACGAGGCTGGCGTCCCGGTGCTGCTGGTCGGAGACTCGCTTGGCATGGTCGTGCTGGGATTTCCCGACACCACCCATGTCACGATGGCGGACATGGTGCACCATGTGCGGGCCGTTGCGCGGGCGCGGCCCGCCGCCCTGCTGGGTGCGGACCTGCCCTATGGCAGCTACGAGAGCCCCGCCGATGCCGTGTCCCACGCCAGGGAGCTTCAGGCGGCCGGGGCGGAATTCGTGAAGGCGGAGGGTGGCCGGGAAATCCTCCCGCAGATCCAGGCGATCGTGTCCGCGGGAATTCCGTTTTGCGCCCACCTGGGCATGCTGCCACAGCACATCCTTGAGGAGGGGGGGCGGTACCGCATCAAGGGACGCGATGACGCCGGACGGCGGCGGTTGCTGGACGATGCGCGCACCCTGGAGCAGGTGGGGGCGTTTGCGTGCGTCCTGGAACTGGTCGTCCCCGAGGTGGCCGCGGCCATCACGGCCACCTGCCGGCAGATGGTGACCATTGGCATCGGGAGCGGACCCGGCTGTGACGGACAGATTCTGGTGACCCAGGATCTGGTCGGCGGATTCCCGTGGTTCACGCCGCGGTTTGTCACGCCGCGGGCCACCACCGGCGCCGCAATTCGCGACGCGGCCGCGGCCTGGATGGCGACGCTGGAAGATTGAGGATCCCTCCGGTCTTGCTTCCCCTGCGTCGCCGGTCGGTGCAGGCTCCTCCCTGTGGCGTACGCGCTGCTGCAGACCGAGTTGTCACGTCCCGACGTCAGGGCGCTGGAGAGGGCTTTTGCCAGTGGTCGGGGCCTCACCCTGGCCGACGCCCGGTTTGTGGCCGACGACGCGTTCGGCATTCTCGCGCGGGATCTGTCCCTGGAGGACGCGTTGTTCCTCCAGCAGTCCCTGGGCGCCGAGGGCATTGAGATTGAGGTGGCGCCGGAGTCCGACCTGCCCCGCCTGCCGGAACCCCGGCTGTTCGACTTCGCCGCGTGCACCCCGGAACATCTGGTCCTGTACGATCCCCTGGGCCGGCCCACCGACGTTCCCTGGGACCAGGTGACGGTGGTGGCCGCCGGTTTTGACCAGCGCCAGCTCAAGATCGAGATCATCGTCGGTGATGCCGAAACCCGGTATCAGTCCACGCTGGACCGCCTCCAGTTCGACCGGATGCCGGCCTACATTGACGACAGCGAGCCCGACAACCGCGGGGAAAGTTTCCGGAAACTGGTGCGCGACGTGGTGCTCCACTGCGACGGCGCCCACGTCAATCAGGCCGCCCGGCTCCTGGCGGGCGGCAACCTGGAGGGGGATGTCACCCGCGACATCACCTACCCGCGGCCCATGGCGTACACCGAGGAATTGGTGTGGCTGCTGTGGCGGGCCCGGGCGGGGCACGAGCCCTGAGCGCCCGCCCCCCGTTCAGGCCCCCACCACGCGCGACAACAGGTCGTTCATCCGGGCGAGCATCGTTCGTGGATCCTCCAGCCGTCCGGCAGCCAGCCGGGCCTGGTCGAACAACTGGCGGGCCACCAGCTCCGCGAGCGCCCCTTCCTGCCCGCGCAGTTGGTGCAGCTTCACCACCACCGGATGCGCCGGATTGAGCTCCAGGTCCGGAGCGGCATCGGGCAGTTCCGCGCCATCGCGGCCCATCGCCTTGAGCATCCGGCGCATGGACCCCGTCAATTGCCGGTCGCTGTCCACCGCCACCGCCGGGCTCACCACCAGCCGCCGCGAGGCGCGGACCTCGTGGACCGCGTCGCCGAGGAGTTCCTTCAGCCACGTGGACAACGCCGCGGCGTCGTCATCGGAGAGCGCGCTGGCCGCCTGCGATTCCAGGTTGAGATCGGCCTTTTCCGCCGCAAGGATCTTGCGACCGTCGAATTCCTGGAGGCGGTCCAGGACGAACTCATCAATGGGTTCCTCGACGAAGAGCACCTCGAATTTCCGCTCCCGGAACACCTCGAAGTAGGGACTTGCCTCGGCCGCCGCGCGGTCGCGCGCCTGCAGGAAATAAATCTCCTTCTGCCCCTCCGGCATCCGCTTCACCGAGTCGGCCAGCGAGGTCCGCATTCCGGGCTCGGTCCCCGAGGATTCGTACCGCAACAGTTTTGCCAGCGCCCCCTGATGCTCCCAATCGCTCAGGATGCCCTCCTTGAGGAAGCGGTGGTACTCGGTGTAGAAGGCGTCGTAGGCCGTCCCATCGCGGCCGGACTCCTCCTCGAGATGCTTCAGGAACCGGCTCGTCAGCGCCCGGCTGAGCCGGCGCATCAGGCCAGAGTCCTGCATCCGCTCGCGGGACACGTTGAGCGGCAGGTCCTCGCTGTCCACGACGCCCCGGACGAACCGGAGCCACTCGGGCAGCAGGCCCTTCGGCTTCGCGTCAATGAGCACCTTGCGGCAGTACAGGTGGACCTCCGACTCCTGGCGCACCATGCCGGGCAGCTCGAGGCTGCGGGACGGCACATAGAGCAGCGACTGGATCGCCATCGGCGCATCGGCCGTGAAATGCAGACGGTAGCGCGGCGGTTCGTTGTCGTGGGCCAGGTATTCGTAGAACTGCCGGTACTCCTCCTCGGTGACCTCGGACTTGGACCGCGCCCAGATCGCCTGCACCGTGTTGATCCGGGTGCCGTTCAACTCGAGCGGAAAGGCGACGAAATTGGAGTAGCGCCGGATGATCCGTTCCAGCCGGTCTGCCTTTGCAAAGTCTTTGGCATCCTCCTTGAGCTCCAATTCGATCCGGGTGCCGGGTGCTGCCTCGTCGGCCGGCTCCAGGGTGAAGCCATTGCCTCCCTCGCTGGACCACTTCCAACCGGCGGCGTCCGCAGCGTGCGAACGGGTCCACACCGTCACCCGGTGCGCCGCGATGAAGGCGGAGTAGAACCCGACGCCGAACTGACCGATCAACTTCGCATCGGCGGACTGCGGCTCCGACGGCCGCTCGGCAAGTGCCTTCAGGAAGGCCCGCGTGCCGGAGTGCGCGATGGTGCCGAGGTTCTGGACGAGTTCCTCACGGGTCATGCCGACCCCGGTGTCGGTGATCGTGAGGGTGCCGGCCTCCTCGTCGGACTTCAGGGAGATCGCCAGCGGGGTCTCCCGGGCGGGGGTCTGGCCGCTGGCCTGGAGGAATCGGAGCTTCTCGCAGGCGTCGGCCGCGTTGGAGATCAACTCCCGCACAAACACCTCGCGATCGGTGTAGAGGGAGTGGATGACGATGTTGAGAAGCTGCTGGATCTCGGCCTGAAAGACGTGTTGCTCGGGCTGGCTCATGGTTGGAAATCGTGTGCTGACGGGCGGGAACGGAACCTTCCCGTGCCCGCGCCGGACGGGAGGTGTACCCGATTCCTTCCGACCTCTGTCAAGCCCGGGAACGCCACCGCAAACCGTGGC
>JAHCBB010000029.1 GCA_019634635.1 Verrucomicrobiia bacterium | reverse complement strand
TTAGCGGTGCCGGACGCACCGGGAATGATCCCTCGCCTGTTACCTCCGACGGCCTACGTTCCATTTGTGGAGTGGCCAGTCACGCTTCTCCGAATCCGGAGGTGACTCCTTCCCAACGAACATGGCCTCTCGCACGATGGGGCCGCTTTCGTGATCGAGCGGGCTTCGGGTTGTTGAGAAGCCAGGTAAGCCGGTCCATGAAACCTTCCAGCCCATCGGCACCTGTTCATCATTCTGGAGCGCCCTTCGCTACAGTGCCCGGAGAGCACTGGCGCCACTTTGCAAGGAGTGATCCGACGTCCAAACCAACAAACACACGCGATCCATGAAGAAGAAGACAGGAGGCCGGCCGGTTCTCCTGACGCGTCCTGCGGGCGAGCCGGGTGGACTGCAATTGGAGTCCAGCGACGGCACCCCATTCCTTCCATTGGTCAGCGAGGATCTGACTGTGGGGCGACCCGCGACCGGGCGGTTTGAGCTCTGGGAGGCCTCCCCGGAACGAATCGCGCCCCGGTTTTTTCCCGAGGTGTCCGGCGACCGCCAGTTCTTCCGGCTGGTCGGACCATGATTCCTGGCCCGGCCCCGCGATGTGAAGATTTCAGGGCCGAGTTTTCAGTGGGGGCTTCAGAAAGCTCGTCCCGAGGCGGGGTTGACTCTGGACAGCCGACGGGGGGCGCTCTTGCGTGGCGGTCATCCCACAGCGACCCGGCTCATGCGACACCTCGCCACGGGCTTCCTCCTCCTGCTGTACTCGGCAAATGCCTTCCAAGCCCAGAAGCAGAAAGTTCGCCTGCTTGCAACGACGGCGGACGCAGGCCGAGGCGCGTATTGGCGTTCTGAAGAACGGTTTTCTGGGACGTCCCCTGCGGGCCAAGGGCTATGCGCAGCGGGAATTGGCGCTGGCCTGGGGCGTCCTGACTCACAACCTGTGGATGCTGGCACGGCTGCGCGCCGCGGCGACCCGAGCCAAACCGCCGACGCCGTTGGCGCAGGCGGCCTGACAGGCAAACAGATCCGGAGGCGACAGCCGCCGGAGAAGATCTTCGACCCCTGGAAAGTTAAAGGGCGCGTCGGCAAATCGCTGCCAGACCGGCAGCCAGGCGGAGCCTTGGTCGGCCAGGCCGGTTCGGCAGCGGCCAACTCGCCATCTTTTTCCGGATCAAAGCCAAACTCCTTTCGGCAGATGGCCCGGAAGCTGGTCCATTCGCTGCCCGCCCAACGCTCCCGCCCTACCTTGGGCTGCCCGATCCAGCGCAGCAGCATCCGCACCGGGTCCTCGGCCACCAGACCTCGGAAATCCGCCGCCTCCAGCCGGCGTCCAGAAAGCGCTGGCACTTCCGCTTCCAGAACCTTGGCCAGACACTCCCGCAACGCCGATGTGGTCTCCGCGTCGCGCGCGAGATCCAGCCCCAGCCCGCCATCGGCGGACGCCAGGAATGCGCTGGGAGTCCAATCCTTGCCGTTCTTCTGGATCCAAAACTGACCCTCAAACTGCAGCGCAAAGAGATGCCGGGCCTCCTCCGGGCAATCGCTGGCAATCCGAAACGCCGCGCGGGGGACTCCGGGCAGGTAAAGCACCGTTGTTTCGCCGGCAGCCCCCGGTGCCGCGGGTAATTGGAATCGGAGGTAGGCCGCAGGACCTGAGCGCTTTCCGGGATCGTATGGGCCCAACACGTGCAGGCGATGCATCGCGGTGCACAGCAAACCCGCCACGGACTCCCAAAGCCGCTCTCCATCGGTCCAAAGGATCACACGGGGGCCCACGACATCATTCCGGTTGTGGTCGGCGGCGCGTGTCAGGGATTGGACCAGGGCGTCGAGAACGGTCATGCGGGAAATTGGTTGGGGACCAGATTTCGCAGAAACTCCTCGCCGGGGAGACACAGGATCCCGTCACGCAACAACCGGTCTCGTCCGCGATACAGAAGGATGCGGCGGCTCTCTGGATAGTCCTCGGCAAAGCGCTTCAGGCCCCGCAGGTCCTCCGGGCGAACCTGGGTGGTGTTCTTGACCTCCAGAGCGTAGAGGCCGCTGGGCCCGTAAAGGACGAAGTCCACCTCCACTTGGGATCGTGTCTGCCAGTAATGCAAATGGTGATCGCCGTCGGTGTACGCACACCAGGCCCGCAAGTGCTGCGCGACGAGGCCCTCGAAGGCGGCGCCTTCGGTCTCCGAGGGGAGGTCCAGGGGGCCGGCGGGTTGGTTCGCCCGGAAGACGCCCGCGTCGAAGAAGAAGAACTTGGGATGCGCCGCCAGTTCGCGTTGGGCGCGCCGGGTGAACACCGGCACCCGCCAGGCCAGCAGCAGGTCCTCCAGGATCTCCAGAAATCCCTCGACCGTCTTGCGGTTCACCTGACATTCCCGGGCCACATTGGCGAGGTTCAGTACACTGCCGTGGGAGAAGCTGATGGCCTCCAGGAATCGTGCGAAGTTGCCCACGTTTCGGACGAGCCCCTCCTGCTGAACCTCCTCCTTCAGGTACAGACCGTTGTAGGCGCGGAGCAGAGCCTCGGGTTCCTTGGCCCCGTGCACCACCGGAAGCATCCCCAGGCGCAGGGCTTCGGACAGCTTGAAGCGATCGCCCAGTTCCGCCGCCATGTAGGGGTGCAGGGATTGTTGGGCAGCGCGTCCTCCCAGCAGGTTGACCCCGGAGCGGCGCAGCTTTCGGGCACTGGACCCGGTGAGAATGAACTGCGTGCCGCGTCGCTCCTCGATCAGGCTGTGGGCCACTTCGAGCAGTTGGGGCAGCTTCTGCACCTCGTCCACCACCACCTGCTTCGCATCCGGCCGGGCGGCGATCAGTTCGCGCAGTCGCTCGGGGCGGGCTGATTGAGATCGGAGGGTTTCCGGGTCGAGAAGGTCAATGCGCAGGGCATTTGGAAAGGACGTTCGCGTCCACCACGTCTTCCCGGTACCCCGAGGCCCCAGCAGGAAGAAATGGTCCTGCGGCGCCTTCAGGAAACGCAGCACGGATTCCATAACGAGGCGCAAAATGGAGTTACGGCCTTAAAATTGCAAACCCCAAGTCGCCTCCGGAGAATTCCGGATGGGTCCGAGCCCATCCCAGAAATCGTTACAGTGTCGGTTCGAGAAGCGAGCTTCCCGGGTGGAGGTATTCGGGGAGGTCGCCCCGTCGGAAGGTGGCCGACAACCGTTGAAGCGAAATGTTCTGTTCGCGATGGAGACGCTTCAAACCGAGCTCCAACGTTTCGACAGCCCGCCGGGAGTACTCCGCCGCCCTCTCGTCCACCAATTGCAGTGCAGTGCAGCGTCGAAATTGCGGTGAGCCAACCGCTCCACGGGAATACCGAGATCTTGGGGCAGAAACTCACCCATGACATGGGCCAGCAAGACTCGGAATTCGGCCGGGGTGAACAGGGTGGTGTCGGCGGTCCGGGCTTTTTCCCGAATCATTCCCGGAGCGTCCATGAGTTCGTGGTTGCGCCGGAGGCATTTGGCGCGGACGCAGTGATCAAGGAAACTGGAGAGGGTGCCGCGGTGGTGATTGCGGCTCTTGGCGGCGGCGTCCGCGAAGTGGTCGGCAAGGTACCGGGTGAGCATCTCCGCCTTCAGGTCGCAGACGTCCACCGACAAGGCCATGCTGAAGCGCCGCAGGCGCAGGCTGTCCTGGTAGTGGAATCGCAGGCTGAGGTCGGGGCGCTCGCCAGGCCGGGCCCGTGTGCGGGGTTCTCGCAGGGCAAGGTGCTCCTCGACGGCCTTGATCCGACGTAGTGGGAGGCCCGGTAGCAGGCGTAGCGGACGGACCGGCCGCAGATGGTGACCGTCTGCTTTCGGTGCCGGATGCGAAGCGGGAACTTCACGGGAACGCACCCGGAATTTTGTGCGGATCCAGTGCGGGATCCAGGGGTTCCTTCAGTTTCCCCGGGAAATCGGGTGCGCACGGCAGGACTTGAACCTGCACGCCTTTCGGCACTACCACCTCAAAGTAGCGTGTCTGCCAATTCCACCACGTGCGCGAACCGGGGGCGAACGCCGTCACCTGCGGGCTTTAAGTGGTCGGGGCGGTGAGATTCGAACTCACGACCTCCTGTACCCGAAACAGGCGCGCTACCAGGCTACGCTACGCCCCGGCCCAAAAAGCGGGCGCAAATTGGGGATCGCGCGCTGCCTTGGCAAAGACTTTTTTGCGTTCTGCAACCTTTCGAGCACTGGAATCGTTGCGGGCGGCGACGAGCCAGCCCGGGCCAAAACCATGCGGCCGGAACCGCGCGGCCATTGACCGGGGCGCGCTGGCCGGGGTATCCCCAACGAACGAGTCCATCCGCGTCCATGCAGCCGCGCCGTCGCCCTTCGCCCGCCCTGGTCGCATCCCTTCTGGGATGTCTGCTTGCCGTCGGTTGCACATCCACCCGGCCGACCGAGGCAATGCTCACGGCCTCGGGCTTTCACGTCGTGCCGGCAACGTCCGCGGCGCAGGAAACCCGGCTGGCGGAGCTGCCGCCCGGGCAGATTTCCCAGGTGCCGCGGAATGGCACCAACGCCTATGTGTATCCGCTGCCGAAAAAGCAGTTGCTCTATGTGGGCGGCGAGGCCCAGTACGAGGAATTCCAGAAACGCCAGGCCGAGCAGAAGAAGGCCGAGGAGGCGATGGGGCGGGCCCGCCTGATGGCCGTGCCCACCTGGAGCGGCTGGGGCGCGTGGGACGGCCCCATCTTCAACCCGCCGACGCCGGCGATTCAGCCATAGGCGAATCGTCCGCAGGCGCATTGACCGGCACGTCCCCTTGGGGATACCTGTGGAGCACGGAACGCTTGTCCCCATGAAGAACCACTCACCCGGGCCGGCCACCCTCCTGATGACCGCCGTTGCCCTCGTCGCCGTCGTCGCCGCCGCGGGCTGCGCCTCCACCAAACAGACTGAAGACCTGCTGTCCGCAGCCGGATTCCGGATCCTCCAGGCGAGCACGCCGGCCCAGCAGGAGAAGCTCAAGGGTCTGCCCCCGGACAAGGTCTCCATGGTGCCACGCGATGGCACCAACTACTTCGTGTTCCCCGTGCCGAAGGAGCAGGTGCTCTATGTGGGTGAGGACGCCCAATACCAGGAATATCAGCGGCTTCGCCTGCAGCAGGAGCGCTCTCAGGAACAACTCACCGCGGCCCAACTGAACTCAATGCCCGTTTGGGACGGCTGGGGTGCGTGGGGGGCTCCCGTATACGTGGCGCCCCGCCCCTACATCCGCAGGTAGACCCCGGAGTTCGTCCCGGTTTGACTCCGGCCACCGGCGGGTTGCCCCAAAGGTTTCGCAATGCTGGATTCCCGCGTCCCTGCCTGATTCCTCGTGTGGGCGGCACGGCGCCCGATGCAAAAGCCCAACCGTCGGGACCCCTCTCCTCCCAGCGCATCATGTCGAAAAGGAAATCCGTTGGCGGCGTCACCTACACTGCAGCCGACAGTGGATACTTTGAGAAGCGGGGACTTCGCCGCTACGCGCGGGTCTGGTCCCTTTGGGCCCTGGGAGTGGGGGCGGTGATTTCAGGCCACTATTCCGGCTGGAATCTCGGACTCGGTGCCGGCTTTGGCGGCATGATGATCGCCCTGCTTCTCATCGCGGCCATGTACTGGGGCCTGATCTTCTGTCTCGCAGAGATGTCCCCCGCCCTGCCCCACACCGGCGGCGCCTACTCCTTCGCCCGGAGCGCCATGGGGCCCTGGGGCGGCATGATCACCGGCCTGGCCGAAAGCATTGAGTACCTCCTCACCCCCGCGGTGATTGTCTTCTTCATCAGCTCGTACATGTCGGCCATCTTCGGAACGTCCACCGTGTGGCTGCCGCTTTGGTGGGCCGGCTTCTACGCCGCGTTCCTGCTCCTCAACCTCCGGGGGGTCGAACTGTCGTTCCAGGTTTCCGTGGTCGTCACGCTCGCGGCGCTCGCGGTCCTGGCCGTCTACTGGGTCAGCGCCCTGCCCCACGCCGATCCTGCGCGCTGGGCGCTCAACATCGGGGTCGCACCAGACGGATCCCGCATGGAGCTTCCCGACGGCCACGGACCCTGGCTGCCCTTCGGACTGCGGGGCGCCCTCGGCGCGCTGCCCTTCGCCGTCTGGCTCTTCCTCGCCATCGAGCAGCTCCCCCTCGCCGCGGAGGAGGCCTTCGACCCGAAACGCGACATGCCCCGCGGACTCATCTATGGCATGGGCACGCTGATGTTCTCCGCCGTGATGACCACCGTGCTCAATGCCTCCGTCGGCTCCGCGGATGCCGGCGCCATGCGCGGAGCCTTTTCCCTCGCGAGTTCCGGGGAGCCGCTGCTGGACGGATTCCGGGTGCTGTACGGCAGCGGGCCTGCCCGGGTCCTGGCGCTCGTCGCCGTCATCGGCCTGGTCGCCAGCTTTCACACGATCATTTTTGCCTACGGACGCCAGATCTATTCGCTCTCCCGCGCCGGCTACTACCTGCGCTTCATGTCCCTGACCCACGGCCGGCACAAGGTGCCGCACATGGCCCTGTGCAGCGGTACGGGGATCGGCTTTGCCATCATGCTCGCGGTCTGGTTTCTCGCGGGGGCCGAGAAGGGCGCGGACGTCATCGGCGGCACCCTGCTCAACATGGCGGTCTTTGGCGCGATGATCTCCTATGCCATGCAGGGCCTCAGCTTCATCCTGCTCCGCTGGAAACGGCCCGACATCGAACGTCCGTACCGCAGCCCCCTCGGCATCCCCGGCGCCGTCCTCACGATCCTCATCGCCGCCCTGACCCTGTCGTTCCAGCTCCGGGATCCCGTCTACCGGCTGGGGGTCGCTGCCGCAGCGGTTTGGTACGCCCTGGGTCTCCTCTACTTCGCAATGATCGGACGTCACCAGCTCGTTCTTTCCCCGGAGGAGGAGTTCGCCCTATCCCGCGAATCCCTAAACGCTCCAAAGGAAGGGGCGTGAATCGCGAGCCGGAGGTCTCGTGGCCTGCCGCTGCGCGGTTGCACCTTCGCGGTCGAACCTTCTTGAGCCCCCAGCTCCGACTGACTAGCCTCACAGAGCGTTCCCCAGAATTTCATGAGTTGTCCCGGAGCCCAATGCGTCGTCCGAATCCTGGTGGCCGCCGGATGCCTCCGGCTCGCCGCGGTGACTCCGGCCCCGGACGTCGTACGCCCTCCCCAGCCGCCGCTTCCTGAAATCACCACGCTGCGCCTGGAACCCGCGTCGCTGACCCTGGGGGACGGCCGGGATGCCCGGACGGTGCTGGTGGTCGGCGAGCGGGCGGACGGCGGGGTGCTGGACCTGACCGGCATGGCGCGCTTCGCGCCGGATTCGGCGGCCGTGACGGTCTCCGAGGACGGTTTCATCTCCGGACACGTCGTCGGTGACGCCTCGGTCACGGTGTCCGCCGCCGGTCGAACGGTCCGCCTGCCGGTCGCTGTGAAGGGCACGAACCATCCCCCTGTGGGCTTTGTGCGCGACATTGAGCCGATCCTCAACCGGGCCGGCTGCAGCCAGGGGACGTGCCACGGATCCGCCGGCGGCAAGAACGGGTTCAAGCTGTCCCTGCGTGGCTACGACCCGCACTACGACTATCAGGCACTGGTCAACGATCTGAATGGGCGCCGCTTCAACCGCTCGGCCGTGGATGAGTCCCTGATGCTCCTGAAGCCCCTCGCCGACCTGCCCCATGAGGGCGGCCAGGTGCTCCGCCCCGGATCCCGCCAGCACGAACTCCTGCGTCAATGGATCTCCGAGGGCGCCCGGTTCGAGCCTCTCGATGTCCGCGCAACAGGCCTGACCATCCTGCCGGAAACGGTCGAACTGGACCTGCCCGGACGCGAGCAGCGGTTCCTCATCCTTGCCCAATATCCGGACGGCTCGACCCGCGACGTCACCCGGGAGGCCATCCTGTCGAGCAACAACGAGGAGGTGGCCCTGGTCCGTGGCCACACCCTGACCGCACTCCGGCGGGGGGAGATGGCCGTGCTGGTGCGCTACGAGGGGCTGTATGCGGCGCGCGAGGTGGTCGTGATGGGGGATCGAACCGGGTTCGATTTCGCACCGATGCCCGAACACAACTTCGTGGACCGCCTGGTCAACGCGAAGCTGGAACGGATGAAGATCAATCCTTCGGACCTGTGCACCGATGCCGAGTTCATCCGCCGTGTCTTTCTGGACCTCACCGGCCAGCCCCCGACGTCGGACCGGGTCCGTGCCTTTCTGGCCGACCTCTCGGAGACGCGCGCCAAGCGGGAGGCCCTGATCCAGGAACTCCTGGTGTCCCCGGACTACGCCGCCTACTGGGGCAACAAGTTTGCCGATCTCCTCCAGTGCAACTCGGAGAATCTTGGAAAGAAGGGCGTGTGGGTGTTCCGGGAGTGGATTGGACGCCAATTCGCCACCAACCGGCCGTACGACGCATTCGTCCGTGACCTGATCCTGGCCAAGGGGAGCACCTTCGAGAACCCCGCCGGGAACTACCTGCGGGCCCTTCGTGATCCCGACAAGATGACCGAGGACATCTCCCAGACCTTCCTCGGGGTGCGGTTCAACTGCAACAAGTGCCACGATCATCCCTTCGAACGCTGGACCCAGAACCAGTACTACGAGTTCGGCGCGTTCTTCTCCCAGGTTGCATTCAAGCGCGGAACGCTGGGGCGGGACGTCCTGATCCGCGGCAACGAGACCTACGCCTCGGAACAGGTCTCGGAGGACGTCGTTTACCACAATTACAACGGCGGCGAGGCGCGGCACCCAAGGACCGCCCAGGTGGTGCCGCCCCGGGTTCCCTACGGGACGACCCCTCCGGTGCCGTCGGGCGACGACCGCCGGATGGCGTTCGCCGCCTGGCTGACCTCGCCGGACAACCCCTATTTCGCGAAATCCACGGTGAACCGCTTCTGGAGTTACTGCTTCGGCCGCGGCATCATTGACCCGGTGGATGACATCCGCGCCGGCAACCCACCCAGCAATGCCGCGCTGCTCGACGCGCTGACCGAAACGTTCGTGGCCGGCGGCTTCGACGTCCGCAGACTGCTGCGCACCCTCTGCGAGTCGCGAACCTACCAGTTGAGCATCGTCCCCAACCGCTGGAACGAGGACGACGCGGTCAATTTTTCCCACGCCCTGCCCCGACGCCTCGGCGCCGAGCAACTGCTGGATGCCGTCGCCGTGGCGACGGGGTACCGCCCACCGTTCAAGGATCTGCCCGCGGGCCTCCGGGCCGTGGACCTTCCCGACGGCATGGTGCGCGGCAACGATTTTCTGGCGCTGTTCGGGCGTCCGAAACGACAGAGCGCCTGCGAATGCGAGCGTTCGTCCAACGTCACGCTTTCCCACGCCCTCAACCTGATCAATGGTCCGACCCTGGGCGAGTGTGTGACCAGCCCGCACAATCGTTTGAAGGCGCTCGTGGAGTCGGAGCCCGACGATCGCAAGGTGATCGAGGAGCTGTATCTCGGCTGCCTGAACCGCCCGCCCACCGAAGCGGAACTGGCCGCAATCCACCTCGGCGAGGGCCCGCAGCGCCTCGAAGCGGCACAGGATCTCACCTGGGCCCTGCTCAATACCCCTGCGTTTCTGTTCAACCGATGATCCCATGATCTCCATTCCCGGCGAATTCGGCGCCACCTGCGACGGCTTCAGCCGCCGCGAATTCCTCCGCCTGGGTGGGGCGGGTCTGGTGGGGGTGAGCCTGGCCGACCTGCTGCGCATCCAGGCCGGCCAATCCCCCGATGCCGGGCCGGCACCCGGTGCCCCAAAAAACGGCTGGGGCCGCGCCAAATCGGTGATCATCCTCTACCTTCAGGGCGGTCCCAGCCACATTGACATCTGGGATCCCAAACCGGATGCACCGTCCAATGTCCGCGGTGACTTCAAGCCGATCCGCACCAAGGTCCCCGGCATCCTGCTCAGCGAGGTCATGCCGCAGCTTGCCGGCCAGATGGACAAGGCCACGCTGATCCGGTCCATGAGTTACACGCCGGTCGGTCTGTTCAACCACACGGCCGCCATCTACCAAATCATGACCGGTTACACCCCGGACCGCGTGTCGCCGTCGGGACAACTTGAACCGCCCGCCCCCAACGACTTCCCGCACCTCGGCTCGCAGATCGCGCGCCTCCGTCCGCCCGAGGTGCCGATGCTGCCCTTCGTGATGCTGCCGCGTCCCCTCCAGGAATCCAACGTGATCGGCAAGGGCGGCACCGCCGGCTTCCTCGGAGCCGCATTCGACCCGTACTATTTCTACCAGGATCCCGCAAAGGAGATCAACCTGGCGGACCTGACACTGCGCCAGGAGGTCTCGCGCGAACGGCTGGGGCGCCGTGAGTCGCTGCTCAAGACGGTGAATGAGGCGATGCCGGAGATGGAGCAGGCCGTCGCCAGGTACGCGCTCGACAGCTACTACCAAAAGGCGTTCGACCTGGTGAGCAGCGGACGCGCCCGCGACGCGTTTGACCTGGCCCGGGAACCCGATGCCTTGCGCGACCGGTATGGACGCCACACGTTCGGTCAGGGCTGCCTGCTGGCGCGTCGCCTGATCGAGGCCGGCACCCGGGTGGTGCAAATGAACTGGCCTGCGGTGGCGAACGGCGACCCGACGGTGGATGCGTGGGACACCCATGCGGCGAACTTCGGGCCCCTGCGCAATCTCCACTGTCCGAAGCTGGACTCGGGGTTGAGCGCGCTGATCGAGGACATGGATCAGCGCGGTCTCCTTGAGGAGACGCTGGTGGTGGCGCTGGGAGAGTTCGGCCGCAGTCCGCGCCTGGGCGTGAGCACGAGCGGCAACACCAACTCGCCCGACGGACGCGACCACTGGCCCTACTGCTATACCGCCTTCATCGCCGGCGCCGGCGTGAGCCGGGGGGCCCTGTATGGGAAGTCGGATGCCACCGCCAGCAGTCCGGCGGAGAACCCGGTCCACCCCACCCAGATTGTGGCCACCATTTATCACGCCCTGGGCATTGATCCCCACACCATGGTGATGAACCACCTCAACCAGCCCCGTGAACTTGTCCAGGCCGAAGCGGTCCTTGGGTTGTTCAGCTGACCGGGGTTTGCGGACAACCGTGGCCCGCCAGCCTTCCTCCATTGGCATGCGCGGGAGCACAGGCCCGGAATGCGAACCGGAAATGCCGTCACCTCCCGTCCCGGACCCTGAGTCGGGCGTGTGCCGGAACGGAATGCAGCGTACGATCTGGAACACCGCATTGTGGTTGCTGGTCCCCATGGGACTTCTGGCTCCGGCACAGGTGCACGCGCAACCGGTCCCCCAGCTGGGTTCAACTCCAGTCACCTGGTTTCAACGAGGCACCACCCTTGAAGTCACCCTGCCTGGGGAGGCGCTCGCCCCAGTGGATTTGGTCCTCCTGACGGGCAGCGGCATGTCGGGACTCCTGGTCCCCCGCCCCGAGTCGCCGCTGACGCTGGAAAGCTCGGCCGGGGGATTGTCGGCAGCGCCCGAGGCTTCGAAATCGCTCACGGTGCGGCTCACGGTAGACCCGGATGCCCCCCTAGGTGTCCGGGAACTCCGGGTCGCCAGCCCGGACGGTGTCTCCAACCCGCTGACCCTCGAGGTCAGTGACCTGCCCGAACTGCTGGAATACGCCGCGGCCGCCTCGGTGATTTCCCTGCCGGCCGGGATCTCCGGGGTGATCGGGGCCAACACCGAGGTGGACACCTTTCGATTCCGCGCGAACAGGGGCGACCCGGTCGTTCTCGACGTTCAGGCCAACCGGTTCGGCTCGCCGCTTGATCCCACCCTCGTCGTTCTTGATGCCGACGGAAAGGAACTGGCGCGCAGCGAGGACGTTCACGGACTCGACCCCTTCCTGGTGTTTCTTCCGCCGGCGGATGGGGAATATCGGATCCGGATCTCCGA
Organism: Verrucomicrobiia bacterium; assembly: GCA_019634635.1. Classification (NCBI taxonomy): domain Bacteria; kingdom Pseudomonadati; phylum Verrucomicrobiota; class Verrucomicrobiia; species Verrucomicrobiia bacterium. The sequence continues at coordinate 52,865 of JAHCBB010000029.1, read as the reverse complement.
CCTGCGCTTTCAAGGCGGGGGCGACTACCGGTATCGCCTGGTCGCCGGCGCCCTGCCCTACCTGGAATCCCTGTTTCCGTTTGGCGGGCGGCGCGGATCCACCGTTGAACTTGAGCTCGACGGGCACCTCCTTGAGGAATCGCAGCGCATGGTCCTCGACATCGCGGCAGACGCCCCGACAGGGCGCCAGGAAATCCGTGCCCGAACCCCACGGGGCCGGTCCAATCCGCTGCCATTCGAGACCACCGATCTTCCCGAATTCCGCGAAACCGAACCCAACAATTCCAAGGACAAGGCAGGCGCCCTCCCCGCGCCAGGCGTTGTCAACGGAAAGATCGGGACCGCGGGCGACGTGGACTTCTTCCGGATCACCAGTGCCGCGGACCAGAACCTGGCGATCGAAGTCCACGCACACCGGTTTGGCTCCGCTCTGGACGCCCTGCTGACCCTGATGGACGACCAGGGAACCGTGCTCCAGCGCAACGATGACGCCGGCACTCCGGATGCCCGGCTGGAATTCGAGGCCCGCAAGGGAACCGCCTATCTGGTGTCGGTGCAGGATCTCACCGACCGCGGAGGTCCCCGATTTGGATACCGGCTGACGGTCCAACCGCCGGACCGCACACCGGACTTCGCAGTCCGCGCGCCCGCGGGACGATTCCGCATCCCGCGGGGTGGGCACCTTGCGATCCGTTGCGAGGTGGAGCGCCGGCACGGGTTTGACGGGATGGTGCGCATCCAGGGCGCGGGGCTCCCGCCGGGGGTCAGTTCGGGTCCCCTGGTCCTGGGCACTGGCACGAAATTCGGCTGGCTGATCCTGTCCGCCGACGAGGAGACCCCCTTGGGGCACGCGCCGCTGCGCCTCACGGCCTCCGGCGAACAAGGGGGGCGCGCCCTGGTTCACGACGTGAGTTTTCCCGAGGCCGCATGGCTCACCGTGTTGCCGGCGGTTTCGTTCTCCATTGCGGTCGCACCGCCCGCCATCGGCGCGGAGCAGAACGGGGCCGCGGAACTGGAGGTCAGCGTCTCGCGCCGCGATGGATTTGACGGGGCGATCCGGATTGTCGCCGAGGAGCTGCCTGGAGTGAGCGTGCCTGCGGTGGTCATCCCCGGCGACCAGTCCCGCGTCCGCGTCGCCGTGCGTCCCGCCTACAATTCGGAGACCGGGATCCGTCCGGTGATGTTGCGAGGCGAAACCGGCGAGGGCGCCGGGATGCGGCTCAGTGCCGCGCCGGCAGCCGTTCCCCTGAACACCAGCGGCATCCCGATGTTCCTCACCGCCATGCTGCCGGGGTCCCCCTTCTTCCGCACCGATCCCTTCCGGCTGTCTGCCGTCGCACTGCCCACCAACAGCGCCTCCGCCGCCAGCCGCACGGAGTTTGTCGTCAAGGTGGACCGCCGGGGCCTGCCGGGGGAGATCGCGCTGTCCCTGGACGATCTCCCGGACGGCGTGCTGGCCACGGTCGCTCCGATCCCGGCCGACAAGAACGAGGTGACCATCCGATTGCAGGTGACGGATGCCGCCGAAACCGGCCGGGAAACTCCGTTTACCGTCACCGGCTCCGCAACCCACAATGACCGGATCTGGCGCCAGAAGACCCAGCCAATCACCCTGGTCATTGCCGCGCCGGAGCCGGAAACAGCCGCCATTGCTCCGGCCCGGGACCAGCGGTAGATGGAATCCAAAACCCGACGCCATTGGATCCGGGGAACCGGACTGCTGCTGATGGGTCTGGCGGCCATCGCGGCGTGGGTGCTGTGGCCCCGGACGGCACCGCCGGTGGACGAGCGCCTGTTGAAACCCCGAATGCCCTCCGGATCCACCAATGGCAATGCGGTGTTCCTGCTGGAACGGGCAACGGCGCTCTTCTGCTCAACGAACGAACTCAACCAGATTGTCAGAAATCGGAACGATGACGCGCCACCGGATCGCGAGTCGGCACAAAGGCTCCTCGACGCAGAAGCGGAAGCCCTTGGGTTGATTCGCGAGGCATTCCGACAACCCCAGTGCGAACTCACCCGGGCACCGGAGTGGACCACCAACGATCTGGTGGTGCCCAACTGGGGCGCACTGGCGAGGCTCGCCAGCCTGGAAGCGGAGCTCTGGGCCGCAGACGGCGCGTCTGCGCCCGCCTGGAACCGGGCCGGCGATCTGGTCGCCCTCGGACACCGGTTGGAAGATTCCGGCGGCGACTGGTTCACTTATCTCGCGGCGTGCAGCACAAAACGGACGGGGCTTCGATTGATGCGGCGACTGGCGGCCCGCGGGGAAGTGTCCGCGGACCAACTCCAGCGACGCATTCTGCAACTCGAATCGTTCCCCTCGAATGGTGCCGGCCTGACCAATGCGGTCGCCTGGATGTTTCGACACGGGATCCTGGATCTGAGCAATACCATTACCATGGCCGGCGTCGCCTTCCCGGTTCCCGGAGGAAGCACACTGGCCCTCTCTCCGCCTCGACTGCTTTATGACCCCAATCGCACCCGGCGCCGGATGGCACAACAGCATCTCGACCTTCTGGCAGCCCTGGCGACGCCAGGCGAGGAGACGATTGACGATGCGGATTCACGCGGTGCACGGACTTCACCCTTTCTCCTCCTGATCCAGGGAAACGCTGTCGGGACAATCCTGGCCGACATGGCAGCGAGTTCAGGACAGTCTCTTTTCCGAACAGCGCGACGCGAAAACAATGAGGTCGCGGCGACGCGACTTCTCCTGGCGCTGAGGGCCTACCAGGAGGCCGAAGGCCACCTGCCCGAGGCCCTTGAGCGGCTCGTCCCCACATACCTCGACCGGCTGCCTCGCGACGCGTTTGACGGCGAGCCCCTGCGCTACTCGCGCGAGCGACGCTGCATCTGGTCGGTCGGCCCCAACCGGGTGGATGATGGCGGCATTGCGCGCAACGCCGCGAAAGAAATCCTGGATGACGTGTTTGAACTGGGATGGTAGCCGCCACGACACGACGAAACGCGTCAGAAGGGCGTCCTCCTGAACACTGCTCCGGACGGACGGGAATCCGAATCAAGGCCGCCTGGACGATCCGGCGCACGGAACGCAAACCACTGCGTCAGGCTGAACTTCGAGACGTTCGACCGCGATCGGCCCGCGGCACCGGCGGCATTGCCCGTAGGTGCCATTGCGAATGGCCTGCAGGGCATTGCGGACCCGCTGAAGCGCCTGCTGCTGCCGGGACTTCAATCCGAGGGCCATCTGCTGGGACTGGATCGCGTCCATTCGCGACAGGCGACCGATGGACGTGTCGAGCGTGACGGTTGCCGTGGAATCCGACCGGGCCTCCAGCGACGCACACAGCTGAGCCTCCCTGTCCTCCAGTTGTCTCCGAAACTGATCGAGCACTTCCCAGTCCATCGCGAACGAGCGTAGGTCAGACAAGTCCTCCCATCCACCGGGCACCTATCGGAACATCAGGATGGGAATGTCACAGGTCCGCACCATGTTCGTGGTCGTGCTGCCGAGGAGGAACGTCCGAATGGGGGAATGCCCGTAGGCCCCCATGACCATCAACTGGATGCCCTCGCGACCGATGACGTCGGCGAGGACCGCTTCCGGCGGGCCGGCGATCGCATGGGTGACGACGGGATATCCCACCTGCCGCAGCCGCGCGGCGGCCTCCTCAAGGTACCACTTCGCGGTGTCATCCACCTGCCCTGCCCGGAGGAGATGACAGCGCACCCCCTGGAGCAACGGATTCCGCATCACAAACTCCAGCGCGCGGATCACGCTGGGGCACGCCCACCACCCCGGGGTGCCAGTTCAACGCCAGGCGTACTGGGTTTGTTGGTGGCGGGAATGGGGCGAAACCCAGGGTGCCCGACAGCGCAAGGGGCCGATTCGCGGTGGTCCAGCGCAATTCACGAAGTCCAAGGCCGCCACCGACCCGCTTGCATCCGCGGGAAATCGGGCGCTTGATGCCCAAGGTTCCCGTTCCCGCCGTTTATGATCACCGGTTTCGGTTCTCCAATCCGTTCTGCACGAATCCTCGCGTGGATGATCGTCCTCAGCATGACCGCTCTCGGCGCGGACCGGACGCTCCACAGCTTCCAACGGCAAACCTTGAGCGACCAGTTCTGGTGCGAGGGGGCGAATGTCGCGGATTTCAACCGCGACGGCGTGATGGACATCGTCTCCGGTCCCTGGTGGTACGAGGGACCCGGCTTCACCAACCGCCACGAGATCTACCCTCCAGAAGCCAGCTTCGAGCTGGCCCTTGGGCCGCTGACCCGCGTGACCGTGCCGGGGTTCGAAGGGGCTCTCGGGGTCAACAACACCTATTCGGACAATTTTTTCGCCTTCCCTTACGATTTCAACCGGGACGGCTGGATGGATGTATTGGTCGTGGGGTTTCCCGGCAAGGAGACCGTCTGGTACGAGAACCCAAAATCATCCGGCCGCCACTGGCCGCGCCACGTGGTCTTCCACCAGACCGACAATGAATCCCCGACCTTCGCCGACCTCACCGGGGATGGGCAGCCCGAACTGGTTTGCATCACCGGGGGTGCCTACGGGTACGCCACCTGGGATCCGGCGGATCCTCAGAAGCCCTGGGCCTGGCACCGGATCACCCCGGTGAAGAATTACGGAAACTTCACCCACGGAATGGGAATCGGGGACGTCAATGGCGACGGACGTCTGGACTTGTTGGAGAAGGATGGCTGGTGGGAACAGCCTGCATCGCTTGCCGGGGATCCGGAGTGGACGTTTCACCCCGGACCGTTCGGGCTCGGCGGTTCGCAGATGCACGCCTACGACGTGAATGGCGACGGACTCAATGACATCATCACCGCCCTGACGGCACACGCCTACGGACTCGCCTGGTTTGAGCAGTACCGGGAGGGCGGCGACATCAAGTTCCGCGAACACATCCTGATGAACAAGGAACCCGCGGAGAACCGGTACGGCGTCAAATTTTCCGAGCTGCACGCCGTGGAACTCGTGGACATGGATGGCGACGGCTTGAAGGACATTGTCACCGGCAAGCGGTTTTGGTCCCACGGCCGCATGGGCGATCCCGATCGAAACCAGGCTGCCGTCAGCTACTGGTTCCGCCTGGTGCGCGGTCCGGGGGGCACCGTGGACTTCGTGCCCTACCTGATGGATGACCAGTCCGGAGTGGGCACCCAACTGGTGGTGGCCGATGTGGATGGCAATGGCCACCCCGACCTCGTGGTGGGCAACAAAAAGGGCACGTTCGTGTTGTTCCACGAGGCCCGGACGGTGTCCGAGGCGGAGTGGACCGCGGCCCAGCCACGACCGATCGCACGGTAGGCGCGACATCCACGGGCCATGAATTGTCGGGCCCTTTGGCGAACCCATTGGCCCGGCCCTGCCCTCGATTGCCCGACCTCCGATGGCGGTACATGGCGGATGCATCCGCCTTGACCGATCGGCGAGCCCCGGCTTTCTAGGCAAGGGCAACGGCATGCGCTCCCTATTCGAAACCGGGTTGGTCCCCGCGATGCTCACCGTGTTGCTTGCGGCTGTGGGGCTTGGGTTGTGGGCGGTGTGGCGGATCGTGAACGAGGCCGGACGCGCCGGGGCCGCGGTGGCGAAGGCATCCGGCGATGCGGCCGGTGCCGTCGCCGAGGGACTGGCCCGGGTCTTGCGCGACTCCTTCAATCTACAGCCGCATGTGACCGTTGCCGGGGAAACGCGCATTGAAGCGCCGCGATCCGCCAGGGAACTGGTCCTGATCAAGCAGACGATGGAGCGGCGCCACCGATGGACCCATCAGCGCCTGTGGAGCACCAAGCGGCTGGACGTCGGGGCGCTGTTCACCGTGAGCGTGGGCTTCGACCTTGGCCAGGCGATTGACATCGAGGTGAACCGCGGCGGACGCCAGGCGCGTGCCACGCTGCCACGGCCCCGAATTTTGTCCGTGAACCTCGACACGCTGCATCCCGCCCGCGAGCTGGACGGCTGGTGGAATCGCATCACGCCCGAGGATCGGGCCCAGGTACACGCGCACCTGCAGCGGCTGGTCGAAGACGACGCCCGGGCGGCAGGCCTCCTGGAGATGGCAGAGCAGGAACTTCGAAACGTGCTGTCCGCCGAAATGCACCGGCAGGGCGGCCAGATCGAATTTCGCAGTATTGCGGATCCAGCCTCCGGCAGTCCGACCAGTACTCCCGGCTTGTGACGCCACTCGTTGACCGTTCGCCGGAACATCCGGCGCTCCGGCGGCAATCCGGTTCCCTTCGCTCCCGCACGGCAAAATAGATGTCACCCACACCCCAACCGGGATCCTCCGCGAACCATCGTTGAACGAGGTTCGCGGAAACCGCTTCCAAGCGCGCACCACGGTCGGCAAAGCCACCGGTAAGGCAGCGGTTCGGGGCCGCGACAGCCGCATATCGGTCTGGAGTTTCTGTGGGGTCCCGGTAGCGTTCCACCGTGCAACCACCCCGATTTCGTCCGTCGGCCCGGAGTCGTCAGCTCTGCGGCTCAGCCGCCGCGATCCTTCTGCTGGCACTGGCTTCCGTACGGGGCCAGAACCTCGAAATTCGTGAAGCCTTGGAACTGCTGCTGCCCACGACCCCGGGAACAGTCCACGCACTGGAGCGTTCCGACGACCTCGCAGGGTGGATGCCGATCGAGTCGGGCATCCTGGGCGAGGGCCGGCCGGTGCGGCGATTTCTCCCGGCACCACCGGAAGGGTCCGCCTACTACCGCATGACCTCGGAGTCTCCGGACGACCTGACGCCGATGCTCGAGCCCATCCGCACCCGGACTCGCGTTCCGGCACTCGGAGCCATATTGGTCGTGTCCAATCGCGTCGTGGCGATGGGTGCGGTCGGCCTGCGTCGGCATGGCTCCAGCGTGGAAGTGACGATCACCGACAAGTGGCATCATGGTTCGATCACGAAATCCATGACCGCCACGGCCGCCGCGGTCCTTGTGGAGCGGGGCCAGCTGCAGTGGTCGGCCACCATGGGCGAACTCCTGGGGCCCTTGCTGCCCTCCATGGATGACGCATGGAGACCTGTGACCCTCGACCAGTTGTTGCGACACCGGGGCGGCGCCCCCACATCGGCCCAGATCGCAGGAGTCTGGGCGACCCTTTGGAACCACACGGGAAGTCCCCGGCAGCAACGCCTGACCTGGTTGGAACTGATCGCCTCGCGACCGCCGCCCAATCCCCCGGGCGGCGACTACCAGTACTCCAACGCCGGATACGTCTTTGCCGGCATGATGCTCGAGCAGGTCACCGGAAAATCGTGGGAGGAATCCATGGTGGAGCTGGTCTTCCGGCCGCTGCAGATGGATTCGGCCGGATTTGGCGTTCCGGCGACGCCCCGGTTTCTGGATCAACCTTGGGGACACCAATGGAACAGTGGCGTACCGCGCCCCGTCCCTCCGGGAAACGACTCGGACAATCCGGCGGGAATGGGACCGGCTGGCACGGTGCACTGCACCCTTCTCGATCTCGCCAGGTACGGCACGTTCCACGCGCGCGAAGGACGCGGAGACGCCAGCCCGTTGATCTCACCGGGCAATTTTTCCCGCCTCCATGAGGCGCTTTCGGGTGAGACCTATGCCTTCGGGTGGTCCACGGGGACGCGCCCCTGGGCCGGAGGTCGTGTCATCAGCCATTCGGGATCCAATGTGCAATGGTACACCAGCGTCTGGATCGCCCCGCTGAAGCAGGCGGTGCTGATCGCCGTCACCAACATCGGGGACAACACGGGGACCGTGGCGAGGGACACCACCAATGACGTCATCACCGCACTGATCAACAGCTACCTCCGCTGACACGGGGTGCCGGGGGCCACCGGGGTTGCTGCCACCCTTTCAGACGGACTTCAGCTGTCCGTCGTGCAGGTGCAGGATCCGGTGGCCGAGCCGGAACGCCGCCGGGCGGTGGGTGACGAGCAGGACGGTGCGGCCGCGCACCAGCATCGCCAGACCATCCAGGACCGCCGCCTCACTGGCTTCATCCAGGGCGCTGGTCGGCTCGTCCAGAAGCAGGACCGGGGCATCCTTCAGGAATGCGCGCGCGAGTCCGATCCGCTGCTGTTCGCCGACGCTCAACCGGGCCGCGCCCTCGCCGACGACCGTGTCGTAGCCCAGCGGCAGCCGCCGTATGAAACCGTCGGCGTCCGCAGCGCGTGCCGCCGCCTCCACGGCCTCGCGCGAAGCCCCGTCACGACCCAGGGCGATGTTCTCCGCAAGCGTTCCCGGCAGAAGCCGGGACTCCTGAAGGACCATCGTGATCCGGCGCCGGAGCCCCTCCACCGGATACGCGATCAGGTCCTGCCCGTTGAGCCGGATCCTCCCGGAATCCGGATCAAAAAATCGGGGCAGCAAATGCAGCAACGTGGATTTCCCGGAACCGCTCGGGCCCGTCAGCACGATCACTTCACCCGGCTCGATCCGGCACACAAGGTCGTGCAACACCGGCTGGCCCGGGACATGGGCGAACGACACGTGCTCGAACTCGATGGCCGGTGCGGTGTCCGGCAACGCCGCGGGGCCGAAGGCACCGTCGGCGGCCCGCGGAGCCCCCGGATTCGACTCCAGCAACTCCAGCACGCGCACGGTACCGGCCCGGGCCTGGCTGACCGTCGAACCGACATGCGACAGCTGGCTCAACGGCTCGTAGAGCTGGAAGAGGTAGGCCACGAAGACCAGCAATTCCCCGACGGTGAGGCGCCCGGCTTCGACACGGCCGGACCCTGCCCAGACAATCGCCCCCGTTCCCGTCGCCAGCACCAGGGCCACGAGCGCGAGATAGGCCACTTCAAGCCGGTGTTGCCGCCACCGGTTTTGGAAGGCCCCCTCAACACGCTCCGCGAACCGTGAGGTCTCAAAAGCCTCACGGGTGAACCCCTGGATGAGGGGCAGCAGCGCCACCCCCTGCTCCACGGCACCGGCCACCTGGGCATCCGCCGATTGCGCCGCCCCGGCCCGCTCGCCGAGTTGGGGGCCAAAGCCCCGCATGACAGCCATCAGCACCGGGATCGTGGCCAGGGCCACCAAGGTCAGGCGGCCGTCCAATTGCGCCATCACCAGCGTCATCGCCACCACCGAAAGGGTCGCCCCAGCCGCGGTGAACACCCCCTGGGTGAGCAGGGTTTGAAACGCGTAGGAGTCCCAAGTGGCCCGATAGATGAGATCCCCCGCCCGTGAACCCTGCAGGCGCCTGAGGGAAAGGCGGAGCAGCCAGGCAAATACGGCCTGGCGCACCCGGGCCAGCCCGCGCAGGCCGGTGACAATGACCACCCCCTGCTGCCACGCTCCCACCAGCGCATGGGCGCCGTGGATCAGAACCAGGGCGCCTGACAGGACGGCGATGAAAGCCGGTGTGGAACCCGTCCACATCGCGGCAACGCCAGCGTCCGCCCCGCTCAACCGGTCCACAATCCACGCCAGCGGCCACGGCTTGAGCAGCGCGAGCCCGGTGCTGGCCAACAGCAGCGCAAGGGCTCCGAGGATGTGCCGGCGATCATCCCGGAAGAACTTGAGGGCCTGAAGATAGGTGCGCATGGCCGGAGGCGGGGCAGTACGGACGCGAAGTTCAGCGCACCGCGACCCGCAGCCCGGTGGTGCCCGGGGCGCCGTGGAAGGTCATCCGGCCGTCCACGCATTCGACACCCCGGTAGGGGTCGTTGGTGATCAGGAGATTGCCATCGAGATCCAGATAATCGGTGAGGTCCGCCAGATGTGCGGCCGCGGTGATCAGCACGGAACTTTCGATCATGCACCCCAGCATGGTCTTCAATCCAAGGCGCCGCGCGGCCTGCAGCGCCTCAAGGGCGCCGGTGACGCCGCCGGTCTTCACGAGCTTGACGTTGACCCCGTGGAACCGCTCCGCACACGCCTCGGCGTCGCGCGCCGACTGGTACGATTCATCCCCCATCAGCGGGAGCGGGGACCGCTCCTTCAGCCACAGGGCATCGGCCCTCGGCGTGGTGGCAGGCATGGGCTGCTCAACAAATTCCACCCGGCCCGCGGCCGCCAGCCACTCAAGGTTCCGCAGCGCCTCATCGGAACGCCGCCACGCCTGGTTTGCGTCCACGCGAATCCATTTCCCCGGTGCCGCGGCGCGGACGGCGCCGAAATTCTCCCGATCGCGGGGACTGCCCAGCTTGACCTTGAGCACGGGCATGAGCACGGCCTCGGATGCCTTCGCCGCCATCCGTTCCGGGGTGTCCAGGCCGATGGTGAACGAAACCACGTGCCGCCCTTCGGTGAATCCAATGCCAAGCAAATCTCCCACCGACCTTCCCACGCCGCGCGCCGCGCCATCCAGCAGCGCAAGGTTCAGCGCACACTTTGCGGGAAACGCACCGGGCGCGACCGCGTCGAGATAATCCATGCTGCCCCGGACGTCGTCGAACGACAGCCGGTCCGGGTCCACCCTGCGGAGGAACGCCGCCACCGTCTCGTGGGACTCGCCATATTGGCCGGACGGGGATGCCTCGCCGAGGCCCTGCCGCCCATCCCGACCCGTCAGGGTGACGAACACCACGGGATAGGTCCATCGGCCCCGAGCAACCCCTGCGGGAGGATCGGCCGCGATCGCCCAGGGATGACGCAACGCGAGATCGAACCTCCAAGACCTCAATTCCATCCGGCCCCAACGGGATCAGGGGCCGGCAGATTTGTCCAACCCGCCGGATCACGCACCCCTCCATTCCCGGGTCGAATTCCCCTAACCGCCCCCGATGGCCATCAGCTGCCGCGGCGTCAACAACCACTCGAGGCGGGCGCAGCGCGCGGACGCCACATGGTCCAGCTTCAGCTTGCACAGCCCGCATTTCTTGAAGGTGAGCCGCAGGCGGGGCCCACCGGTGAGCCACAACGAGACGAGATGGCCAAGGTCAGGCTCATGCCCCACCAGCAGCACCGCCCCCAGGGCCTTCGAATCCTTCCGCAGTCGCGCCGCCACCGCCCGGGGATTGCCGCCGATCCACAGCGCTTCGAGGTCCTCCAGAACGGGTCGTGGCCGCAGCGCTGCAACCACCGCCTCGGCGGTTGCCCGGGCCCGGGGAGCCGGAGATGTGAGGACGATCTCCAGCCCGGGATCCATTCGTGCCATCGCGCGACCAATCCCACGGGCCCTGTCACGCCCCTCGGCACTCAGCTCGCGCCAGCGATCTCCGGTGCGGTCCGGGGGTGGCGACGCCTCGGCCTGGGCATGACGCAACAGGTACACATCCATGGCCGGGATGCTGTCCGCTTTGCTTCACCCGGGCAATGCGCCGTCCCGCCCTCGACCGGTTGATTCCCGATCATCCGGAGCCGCCGGCATCCGGGGTCACCGCGGGAAGCAGGGTCCGCCGCCGGCGAAGCACCCGCCGGATCCGGGCGTCACGACGTCGTTCAAGCCAGCGCTGGAGGGGGGCAAGCTGCCGCGCATCGTCCGGATGCGACTCGACCCTCGCGAGGACCAACGCCCGACAGACGTCCGCATCCTGGATTTCCCCCAGCACCGCCTGCAGGTCTCGAAGTCGTCTCGCCGCGGCAGCGGGCGCCCTGGGATCTGCGGTCCATGCCAGTTCCAGACCGTACCGCAGGTGTTTCACGGCAATTCGCAGACCATGGAGCGTTTCAGGTCTTGCGGCGCGGGCGGCTTGGAGCCGGTGGCGGGCTTCCCGTTCCAATCCGGCCAGCCATCGCGCCAGATCCCGCACCAGCCGGGCGTCGGACTCCGGTACCACCGGCGTTGCTCCAACGGGGGTCGCTCCGGCAGCCTCAAGGATCAGCCGACCTATGCGGGACGGATGGAGCCCGCGGCATCGCGCGTGGACGCGCCGCGCACGCTCCGGTTGCTCGCGACGGAGCTCCCGTCGAAGGATGCGTGCCGCAGGCTTCAGTGCGGAGGGCACGGTGGCGAGCAACTGGCGCTGCACATGCAGGTCCCGCAGTCGGGCGAGGGATCGGAGCATGCGCTTGACGCGACGACGCGCCTCGGAGGCCCGGGACCCGGCGCCCAGGATCTCGAGGAGCTCGCACCAGACGACCAGCCGGCGGGAGACCACTCTCAGGCGGTGGATGGACGCGGCATCGCCCCGACGCCGGCTGTGCCGCACCTGGCGCCGGAACTCCTTGAGTGCGGACTCCAGGGAGGTCCGCATGGCGGCACCCCGGGATGTTGGCAGCGGCCTCACTTTGAGGCTCAAGGAGGCAGTTCTGCGATCCGGGCGCAAGGCAATGAAACCGGAGCGCCGGAGGAACCCGTTTGCGAGACCGGCCCATCGGGTGCCGCCCCACATCAGCGCCGCCGCCGGCTCCCGCCCCGGGAGAGGCTTGCCCGGCCCCGCGCCGCAGGACCCGTGGGGGCCGGCGATTCTCCGGAGATCCGCAGTTTCAGTTCGCGGATCTGGTCCCGGAGCAGCGCCGCCTTCTCAAACTCCAGGCGGTCCGCCGCGGCGATCATTTCCGCCTCCAGCTCGCGGACGGTCTCCGTGAAGTCGAATTGGGCCGCACTCTCCCGGAGGACCGCGGCCGCGGCGGGTGCACGGGCCCCGGCGTGGCTCGACAGGCTCCCCTCCACCGGTCGGGTCACCGAGCGCGGGGTGATCCCATGCTCACGGTTGTAGGCCAGTTGCTTCTCCCGGCGATAAGCGGATACCGCCAGAAACTTCTGGATGCTTTGGGTGCGCACATCCGCGTACAGGATCACCCGGCCGTTCAAATGCCGCGCCGCCCGCCCGGCGGTCTGGATCAGGCTGGTCGCGCTGCGTAAATAGCCCTCCTTGTCCGCATCCAGGATCGCCACCAGCGACACTTCCGGCAGGTCCAGCCCCTCCCGCAGCAGGTTGATCCCCACAAGGACATCGCAGTCCCCACGGCGCAGCGCACGCAGGATCTCGACCCGCTCGATCGCATCAATCTCGCTGTGCAGGTACCGGACGTTGACGCCGAGGTCCCGCAGGTAGTCGGTGAGCTCCTCCGCCGTACGCTTGGTGAGGGTGGTCACCAGCGTCCGCTCCCCGCGCTCCACCCGCTGGCGTGCCTCCTCCATCAGGTCATCCACCTGGCCCTTGAGCGGCTTGAGCACGATCTCCGGATCCACCAGGCCGGTGGGCCGGACGATCTGTTCCGCCACATTGGCCGGACCGGCGAGCTCCAGTTCGAGCGGGCCCGGCGTGGCGCTTACGTGGATCGTCTGGCGGATGATCGAGCGGAATTCCTCGGAATTCAGCGGACGATTGTCGAGTGCGCTTGGCAGCCGGAACCCGTGTTCCACCAGCACCGTCTTGCGGGCCATGTCGCCGGCATGCATGCCTTGGATTTGCGGCAACGTGGCATGCGACTCGTCCACGATCAGGAGAAAATCCGGTGGGAAGAAGTCGAGCAGCACCCCGGGACGCGACCCGGCCGGGCGGCCCGCGATATGCCGGGAGTAATTCTCGATGCCCGAGCAGAACCCCAGCTCCTGGAGCTGCTCGAGGTCAAACTCGGTGCGCATCTTGATGCGCTGCGCCTCAAGGAGCTTCCCCCGCGCCTCGAACCACGCGACGCGTTCGCCCAGTTCCTCGCGAATGGAGAGCAGCGCCCGATGGATCTTTTCCTGGGGTGTTGCGAACTGTTTTCCAGGAAAGATGTTCAGCGCGTCGAGGGAGTCCACCGCCTCACCGGTCAACGGTTCAAACCGGGTGAACCGCTCGATCTGGTCGCCGAAGAATTCGATGCGCACGGCATCCTCCGCGAACGCCGGCTGCACCTCGACCACGTCCCCGCGCACGCGGAAGCGCCCGCGCTCAATCTGCACATCATTGCGGGAATACTGGAGGTCCACCAGCCGCGCCAGAAGGGTGTCGCGTCCGAGCTCCTGCCCCACCCGAAGCGGGAGCACCATGGACTCGTAGTCGTCCCGGTCGCCAATGCCATAGATGCAGGAGACGCTGGCCACCACCACGACGTCCCGGCGGCTCAGCAGGCTCGACATCGCCGACAGGCGCAGCCGTTCGATCTCGTCGTTCACCGACGAGTCCTTCTCGATGAAGGTATCCGTTCGCGGGATGTAGGCTTCCGGCTGGTAGTAGTCGAAGTAGCTCACGAAGTACTCGACGGCGTTCCGGGGAAAGAACGACTTGAACTCCGCATAGAGCTGCGCGGCGAGCGTCTTGTTGTGGGAGATGATGAGCGTTGGCCGGTTGGCGGCGGCAATGACGTTCGCCATGGTGAACGTCTTCCCCGATCCGGTGACCCCCAGGAGCACCTGATGCGGCTCCCCACGCTCCAGTCCGGCCGTCAGCCGGGCAATGGCCCCGGGCTGGTCGCCGGCGGGTGCGTAGGGGGCAACGAGTTCGAAATCCGCCATGACGGCGACCACCCTACCCGAAATCGACCGGCGGCGCGACCTGCGGGTCGTCCGGAAACGCCTTCGGCCCTCCACGAGCGGAGCCGACCCCGCCGCCGGCCGCGCACCCCGGATTTCGACACCGGATTTCGAGGTTCCCGTGCGGAGCGGTCCGGGTAGGCTCCCGCCATGAGCTCGGCCCCCCTGGTGCCGGACCGCGGAGCACCGCGATCCCGGCGCGTCGAAATCGCCCATCTGGAAACCCGGCGAACCGGATGGACCGGGCACCTGGCCACCCCGCTTGGATTTCTGGAATTCGAGACCGGACGAGAAGCGGTGCACCAACTCAAGTTCCTTGAACCCGGCGACGAGCCGGTGGCGGCCTCTGCGATCCGCGGGCCGGTCCCGACACTCGTCCGACGTCTGGGCCGGGAGCTTGAGGAGTACTTCCGGGGCACGCGGCAGCATTTCTCGATCCCAATCCGCCCGGAGGGCACCTCCTTCCAGTTGCGGGTATGGCGCACCCTGCAGCGAATCCCCTGGGGAACGTCGCTGACCTACGCCGAGTTGGCCCGGCGGAACGATCAACCCGCCGCCGTTCGCGCTTCGGCGCGTGCGGCGGCCCGGAACCCCATCCACATCCTGATCCCCTGCCATCGCGTCATCACATCCAGGGGCGCGGCCGGCGGCTACGCGGGAGGGACCTGGCGCAAGATTCACCTGCTCACGATTGAAGGGGCACCCGGGGGCGTGGCGCCCGGAAGGACGGGTCCCCGCCCCGCGCTTGCAGGATCCGGGGTGACCGCCTGAAGTCTCCCGCCGTCCCGGTGAACCCCACCGCGCCGGCACCGCATGAGCGATCTTCGCCGTTCGTTTCGTCCAGGGGAGACCGCCCCGGCACCCAGGTCCCGGTCCATCGTCTGGACCCTCCTTGGCCTGGCCGCCGGGGCGGTGACCGCGTTTGCCGTGCTGGAGGCCGGCGCCCTGCCCCGCGAGGCGGGGTTCATGGCGGGCATCTTTGTCACCGCGGCCCTGCTTTGGATCACCGAGGCCATCCCGCTGTTCGCCACATCCCTCCTCGTCCTCGGGTTGCAATCGGTGCTGCTGGCCAATCCCGGGGGCTGGGCGGGCCTCGGCTTCGCCGCCGGCGATGGTCCCACGTTTCGGGCGCTCGTCCAGGAGGCCGCGGATCCCATCCTGCTGCTCTTCCTCGGCGGGTTTCTGCTCGCACGTGCTGCCGTGAAGACCGGCGCCGACCGGTCGCTCTCGGGGCTCCTGTTGCGGCCCTTCGGAACCCAACCGCACCGCATCCTGCTTGGCGTGATGCTGGTGACGCTCTTCTTCTCGATGTGGATGAGCAACACGGCGACCACCGCGCTCATGCTGGCGCTGCTGAACCCGCTGCTTTCGGTGATCCCCGCCGGCGATCCGTTCCGCAAGACCTTGGTGCTGTCCGTCCCCCTGGCGGCCAACATTGGCGGCATGGGCACTCCGATCGCCTCGCCACCCAACGCCATCGCCGTCGGCTACCTCAGCCAGGAGGGCCGTCCGATCGCATTCTTCACCTGGATGTTCGTGGCCGTCCCGGTGATGCTGATCCTGGTGGCCACGGCCTGGAAGCTCCTGCGCCGGCGCTTCCCCTCCAGGATCGCGAACCTGGACTTTGATCCCGCCCTGGTACCGCTCACCCCGCGCGGACGCTGGGTCACCGTGGTGGGGGCCGCCACCCTGCTCCTGTGGATCACCGACTCCGCCCACGGCCTGCCCGCCCCCCTGGTGGCGCTGCTCGCGGTGCTGGTGCTGATCGTGTCGGGGATGATCGGGACCGACGATCTCGCCGGCGTGGACTGGGGCGTGCTGATCCTGATCGCCGGCGGCATCTCGCTGGGCACCGGCATGCAGCGGGTGGGCCTGGACCGGGCGATCGCGGAGGCGCTGCCGCTTTCGGGGGCCGGTCCTTCGGTGCTGCTCGCCGTCCTGATGCTGGTGACCCTGGTGCTCGGACCCTTCATGTCCAACACCGCCATCGCGACCCTCCTGATTCCCGTCGGCCTGGCGGCGGCCGGAGGCGCGTCGGCACACCCCACCGGAGTGCCGCTCGTCGGCTCCATCACCCTCGCCATTGCCCTGTGCGCCTCCCTCACCATGGCGCTCCCCAGCAGCACCCCGCCCAACGCCATGGCCTATGCGACCCGCGAATTCTCAACCCGCGACCTGCTGCAGGTCACCCTGCCGGTCAGCGGCCTCGGCGGCGTGTTGATCTTCCTCGTCTGCCGCTTCGTCCTGCATTGGCTCCCCGGAATGCGCTGAGTTCCGGGGCCCCGCACGCCGCATCCAGATTCAACTCGTTCCGGGGACCGGGAAATCCTACACTCCACGACGCTGCATGACGCTGGATTTCGTCAAGATGACCGCGGCCGGCAACGACTTCATCCTGGCCGACAACCGCGACGGCACCCTCCAACTGACCCCGACGCAGGTGGCACGACTTTGCCATCGCCAGTTCGGCATCGGGGCCGACGGACTGATCCTGCTCGTGCCGTCGCCCGACGGCCGGGCCGACTGGGCCTGGCAGTTTTGGAACTCCGACGGTTCCGAGGCGGCCATGTGCGGCAACGGAGCCCGGTGTTTCGCACGCTACGCCCGGCGACTCACGGGATGGAGCGGCCCGGAGCTGGCCTTTCACACCGCGGCCGGCGTGATCCGGGCCACCTTCGACGGCGAACAGGTGACCGTGACCCTCACCGAGCCGCACTCGCTGCGCCTGCGGGAACTCATCTCCACCTCGCAGGGGGATCTCGAAGTCAGTTCGCTGAACACCGGAGTGCCCCATGCGGTGGTGTTCGTGCCGGACGCCGACCGCGCCATGGTGCAGCGACTCGGTGAGGAGCTCCGGTGGCACGAGCGGTTCAAGCCCGGCGGCACCAACGTCAACTTCGTCCAAGTCCTCGGCCCCTCCAGCATCCGGGTGCGCACCTACGAGCGTGGTGTCGAAGGTGAGACGCTTGCCTGCGGCACCGGGGTGTCGGCCGGCGCCATGATCGCCGCGGTGCTTCACGAATTTGCCCCGCCCATCCGGGTCCAGGTCCAGGGAGGCGAGACCCTTGGCGTCCACTTCCACCGCGAAGGCGGCGGATTCGCAGACGTCCGGCTCACCGGCCCGGCCACGTTCGTGTTCGAGGGCCGCATCGCCCTCTGACGGCCCGCCCCCATGACCGGAGCCGAACCAACGCCCGAATCCGGTCCCGCATCCCGCCATCGTTCCTTTCCGGCGCTGGCGCTTGCGGCGGTCCTGCTCGCATCCGGTGTCCGCGCCCACGGACCCATCCATGAGCAAATCCTCCAGCTGACCTCCGAACTGGCGGAGCATCCCGACGACCCCGACCGGCTGGCGCACCGGGGTGACCTGTACCTGCGGCACGGGCTCTCAGGAGAAGCCCTGGCAGACTTCGAACGGCTGGCAGTGCTGCAGCCGGGCGAGATCACCAACGCGTTCCGGTTGGGCGCGGCGGCACTCGAACTCGGACGCACCAACGAAGCCTCGCGCCACCTGGAGCGCTTCGTGCAGGCCTGCCCGGGAAGCGCCGCCGGACAGCGCCTGCTTGGCCGTGCCCTGTGGGCGGCAGGACGCCCTCGCGATGCCGCCGACTGTTTCGGGGTGGCCATCACCCTGGACGCGGACGCACCGCCCGATGCCTATCTCGAGCAGGCACGCGCCCTGATGGCCGCCTCGGCCGACACCCCGGAGGTGCTGGTCTGTCTCGATGCCGGAATGGAGCGGCACGGTCCCCTGCCCGCCCTGCAATTGCTGGCCATGGACCTGGAACTGAGCCGGGGAGCCACGGACCTTGCCCTGCAGCGACTGGACGCACTGGCCGCGCGGGCGGAGCGCAAGGAACGCTGGCTGGCACGCCGCGGAGACCTGCTGTTGCAGGCAGGCCGGAGCGCGGAAGCCCGTGAAGCGTTCCTCGTCGCCCGACGGGCGCTCGATGCGCTTCCGGACAAACAGCGGCGGGCCTGGACGGCGACCGAATTGCGCCGGCAGCTCGAGACCCGGCTGGCCGAATTGTCAGAGGCACCGGAGGCCGCCCATTCCCAGCCCCGATGAAGTGTCTCCTGTTGCTGATCCCCGGCCTCCTGTCCCTCCAGGTCCAGGCCGCGCCACGGCTCACCCGCGGTGCCTACCTGCAGCTGCAGACATCAAATTCCATGGTCATCCGATGGCGGACCGATCGGGCGACCCGGGGACTGGTCCGCTTCGGCACCACTCCGGAATCCGCCACCAATCTGGTCCGGCACGCGGGCCTGCTGCAGGACCACATCGTGCGGGTGGGCGGCCTGTTGCCCGACACCCGCTATTTCTATGCGATCGGGCGCGAAACCAACCAATGGTTCAACGAGCCGGGCGGGACCCATGCGTTTCGCACGGCACCCGTGCCGGGCCCCCCGCGTCCGACGCGCATCTGGGTGATCGGGGATGCCGGCACCGCCGGCACCAACCAGTTTGCGGTGCGGGATGCGTTTCATCAGTTTTCCGCCGGACGCCTTCCGGACGCGTGGCTGATGCTTGGAGACAACGCGTACAACTCCGGCACCGATGCCGAATACCAACGGGCGTTCTTTGATCCCTACGCCTGGTGGCTCCGCCAGGTCCCCGTCTGGCCGACCCTGGGAAATCACGACGCGGGCAGCGCCAACTCCCCGACGCAGTCCGGCGTGTATTACGACCTCTTCACCCTGCCCACCCAGGGCCAGGCCGGTGGACTTCCGAGCGGGACGGAGGCGTACTATTCCTTCGACATCGCCAACATCCATTTCATCTGCCTCGACTCGCACGATACCGACCGCCGTCCTGACGGCGCCATGGCCCAGTGGCTGCGAGCGGACCTGGAGAGCACCGGGCGCGACTGGATTGTCTGCTTCTTTCACCATCCCCCCTACACCAGGGGCTCCCACGATTCCGACAGCCGCACCGACAGTTCCGGCCGCATGGTGGAGATGCGCCAGAATCTGCTGCCGATCCTGGAGGCGGGTGGAGTGGATCTGGTGCTGGCGGGCCACAGTCACAGTTACGAGCGCAGCCACCTGCTGGACGGGGCGTACGGCTTCAGCGGCGACCTGCGCGACGAACACTTCATCAACCGTGGGGATGGCCGCATGGATGGAGACGGACCGTATCTCAAACCGGGCGGGAATGCGCCGCGGGCTGGCGCGGTGTACCTGGTCGCCGGCAGCTCGGGCAAACTCGGTGGCGGGCCGCTGAACCATCCGGCGATGTACCTGTCGTTGAACAAGCTGGGGTCCTTGATTCTCGACGTGGTGGGTCCGGAGTTGCACGGGACCTTCCTCAACCACCGGGCGCAGGTGCGCGACTACTTCACGCTGCGAAAGCCCTGATCCTGCCGCCGCCTGTGGGCGGGGTCAGAGCAGCCATCGGGCAAGATTGAAGTACACCGTCAGGGTGCCGAGGTCGGCGAGAGCCAGCGACACGGGCCCCGCCGCGATCTTGGGATCCAGCTTCAGCGCGTGGAGGATCGTGGGCACGCCCAATCCAAAGAAGCTCGCACCCAGCAGGGCCAGGGCAATGCTGGCACCGATGACACCGGCGGCCTGAAGTTCGCCCCGCCAGATCCAGGCGACCAGGGCCACGGAGATTCCGCAGGCCAGTCCCAGCAGGACGGCCGTACCCAGTTCCCGCCGCACCGCACCACCAAACCATTTCCACGAAGGCCGGGTCGCCCTCAGGGCCTGGATCGTCACCGTCATGGACTGCATGGCCACCCCCTCGCCCAATCCGAGCACCAGCGTCATGAAGAATGCGAGGACCAGACTCTTGGAAAGGGTCATCTCGAAACGCCCGGCCAGAAGGGCGCAAAGCGTCCCGCTGGCAATTGTGGCAAGCAGCCAGGGAAACCGATACTGGAATGCCAGCCACGACGTGGAACTGTTCATCGCGCCGGCCCGGATGCCAATGGCCTCGAACATGGCGTCCAGCTGCTCGCGTTCCGCAAGGTCGAAGACCTCATCCGTAAACAGGCTGACATCCACCATCCCCACCAGACGGCGGTCGGCATCCACCACCGGAAAGGCCAGGAACTTGTGCAACGCGAAGGCCTCGCAGGCTTCCGCCACCGTCGCCGTGGACGGCAGTGCCGCCACCTTGGGAATCATCAGTTCGGAGAGCGGTTTGCTCCCTTCCGCGGTCAGCAGACGCCGGGTGGGCAGGACACCCGCCAATCGGCCGTCCTCCTCAGTCACATAAAAGTAAACGACCCGTTCCCCGATCCCGTGACGCCGGATGTTGTCGAGCGCCTGGTCCGCAGTGAGATGACGCGGCAACGCCGTGAAATCCTTGCGGGCCAGCTCAAGGATCGGCTGGTCCAAGGACCGGGGGGAAGGTGGATTCGAGGCCACGCACGCGGATGCTGGGTCTTCATTGGCCCAGTTGCAAAAAGCAAACGCCCCGAAACCCGGCAATCCCTCAGTTTGCCAGCCAGATTCCAGCTGGTCCCTCCACACCCGTGCGGCTGACGGGAACCACCCGGACCTCCTCCGGCAGCACCTGACCCAAACGCCGGTCAAACGTGCGCCCGGTCACCGCGGGCAGCAGAATCTCGCTCATCCACGCCGTCCCGACCCGCTGCTGCAACACCTGGCTGCGAACCGGTGCATTGGTCGAGAAAGTCCAGCTCAGCGAGAGCAGATCCTTCCGAGGGGATTCGGCCTGGATCTGGGGTGCAGCCGGGACTCCCTCCTTCAGCCAGGGGACCGCAGGCACCAACGCCGGCGCTGCAAACAGCTCACGGGGCAGGAGACCCGCCAGGCCGCCGAAATTCTTCATCAGGCTGGAGCCATTCCAGAAAATTTCTCCGGCGGCACCCTGCTCCCGGACGATCCGGATCTGTCCCAGGGTGTCCCCAACCCGCCGGTCCTGCCCGATCTTGGCGCTGTTCAATCCCGGGGTGATCAGACGCCCCATGGGATTCTGCTGCTGCCACCACCGCAGCAGCGCCGGAAAACTCTGATCCCGCCGGTCGAGCGACCAGTACAATTGCGGCGCGAGGTAATCGCACCAGCCCTCCTGGATCCAAAGCCGGGCATCGGCGAACAGCATCAGGTACTGGTCGAGTCCCTTGATCCCGGGCGGATTCCCGGGACGCCAGATGCCGAAGGGGCTGATGCCCACCTTGACCCAGGGCTTGACCCGATGGACGCCCGCATAAAGTGACTGAACGAACTGGTTGACGTTGTCCCGCCGCCAGTCCCCGACGTTCAGGCGTCCGCCAGACGACCGGTAGCGCCTGAAACTCCCCGCGTCAGGAAAGGTCATCCAGTTGCCATCGGCTCCCCGCTCGGGATACGGGTAAAAATAGTCGTCCACGTGGAATCCATCCACGTCATATCGTTTCACGATGTCGAGGGCCACCTGCAGCGCATGCTCCCTCACGTCGGGGTTTCCCGGATCCATCCAGAGCATCGTGCCGTACGGAATGATCCACTGGGGCTGGCGTCGGATCACATGGTTCTGCGCGGGGCTCGAGAGCGCCCGATGCGATCGTGCCCGGAAGGGATTGATCCATGCATGGAGCTCCAGACCCCGGGCATGCGCCTCCTCGCAGGCGAACTCCAGCGGGTCCCAGCGCGGGTTGGGCGGCTGTCCCGAGCGTCCGGTGAGAAACTCGCTCCATGGCTCCAGCGTCGAGGCGTACAGGGCATCAGCCGTCGGACGCACCTGCAGGATCACCACGTTGAGGCGCACCCGGACGGCCATGTCGAGGAGCGCGCGCAACTCGGCCTGCTGGCGCGCAACGGCAAGCCCCGGTTGAGAGGGCCAGTCAATGTTGGCCACCGACGCGACCCAGACCCCGCGGAATTCGCGGGGCACCGGCGGAGGCTCCGGAGCCCATCGGGCGGGGGCCTGGGCCAGGGCGCCGCAGGCCAGCAGAACGTTCAGGAGCAGACGCATGTGCCGCTAGCGTGGCCGCCGGCCACCGGGCGGGCAAGCCGCGGCCGCCGGTCGGGCGACCCGGGACCGTCATCGCCGAGCCACGCGAAGCTGGCGCCCGCATCCCATCGGGTGCATGCTGAACCACTGAAAACGAAACGTCCTGTGTCCTGCAACCTGCGGTTGGCGGGCCGATGGGTGTCCCTCGCGGGGCTGCTCACGGCGCCGTGGGCGGTTTCCGGCTGCTCCCCCGCCCGGGGGTTCAAGCCCGAGACCTCCCCGCCTCCCGAAACCAACAAGAGCTCCGAGACCACGCGTCCTTCCACGACCCCTCCGCCCCCGAAGCCGGGCAGCCGGTGATCGCCGCCACGTCCGACGACCCATCGGCGCCGTCCGTTCCGGTGCCACTCGCGGCCTTGACGCCGGAGACCTCTGCTCAAATAATTGTCCGCTCGTGTCTGGACTCCGGGACAGCGCCACCGGAGGACCTTGTTATGTCAAAAACGAAAGAGAAGAAGTTGCCGGCCAAAACCTCCCCCCCACGACGTTCCCCGACCCCGAAGCACGCGGCTCCTTCCCCGGCGACCAAGGCCGCCGGCGGCAGGTCGCCCTCCCGGAAGTCCTCCGGCAAGTCCGTCGCATCCGCAGCAAAGCGCCCCTCGACCTCCCCGGACCCTTCGGCGGAACCGAAGGCGGCCCCGGCGATGCAGGTGCTCCCGGAGGTCGCCACGACCACCACCACGGTCATCCGGGAGGTGGTCTCCATCCACCAGGCCGGGCCCGGCGGCGTGGTCCGCAGCGTTGCACAGGCCCTCGTGGCCCGCGCCACCACCGGTCCGGGCATTGACCTGGAAGGTCTCCCCAACACGCTGGGCACGATCAAGAGTTCGGCCGGGGTGGACCTCACCGAGAAGATCAAGGAACTGGTGCGGCTCGCCCAGGAGCAGGGCTACCTGACCTACGGCGACATCACCGACGCCCTGCCGGAAAACCTCGCCGCCGAGGACCTCGACGACATCTACATCCGGCTCCGCAACCTGGAAATTGACATCGTGGACCAGGCGGAAGTGGACCGCCCGAAGGCCCAGGAGCAGGAGGAGGAGCAGCCGGATGACAAGGCGCGCCTCGACATCCTCGACGACCCGGTGCGGATGTACCTCAAGCAGATGGGCCAGGTGCCGCTGCTGACCCGCGAACAGGAGGTCGAGATCTCCAAGCGCATCGAGGACAACGAAAACGAGGTCAAGCGGATCATCTACAGCTTCGGATTCGCCGGCAAAGAGCACATCGCCCTCGCCGAAAAGCTCATCTCGGAACCGCCCAAGGAGCGCTTCGACCGGGTGATCGTGGACAAGAAGATCGAGACCCGTGACGAGCACCTGAAGGCGTTGCGCAAGCTGGTGAAGGATGTCCGGGCGATTGACCAGCAGGTGGACGCCCACTGGCGCGACCTGCAGGACAGCCCCTCCAAGGGCCGGCTGGAGAAGCTGCAGACCGAGTACCGGAAGCTGGACGACAAGCTCCAACGGTCGTTCCCGAAGTTCTACTACAAGCAGAAGGTCATCGAGGAGATGTGTCTCGTCGCGGACAACATCCACGACAAGTTCCTGTCCAGCCAGCGCGCCATCGCCGACCTGCAATCGCAGAAGAAGGCCGCTCAGGCCCAGGTCATCATCCACGCCGAGGAGCGCAAGACGAAAGCCCTTGAGGAGTTTGTCCGGATGTCCCACGCCGGCTACACGGAGGCCTTCAGCCAGCTCAAGCAGTTCGAGAGAAAGGCCCTGCAGGCGAAGACCGAAATGGTCGAGGCCAACCTGCGGCTGGTGATCTCGATCGCCAAAAAGTACACGAACCGGGGCCTCTCCTTCCTGGACCTGATCCAGGAGGGCAACATGGGCCTGATGAAGGCGGTCGAGAAATTCGAGTACCGCCGCGGCTACAAGTTCTCCACCTACGCCACCTGGTGGATCCGGCAGGCCATCACCCGTTCCATCGCCGACCAGGCCCGCACCATCCGCATCCCGGTGCACATGATCGAGACGATCAACAAGCTGATGCGGGTGCAGAAGCAGCTCATCCAGGATTTCGGCCGTGAGCCGACCCCGGAGGAGATCGCCGACGAGATGCAGATGCCCGTGGAGCGGGTCCGGGCCGTGCTCAAGATGGCCCAGCAGCCGATCTCGCTGCAGAGCCCCGTGGGCGACTCCGACGACACCAGCTTCGGCGATTTCATCGAGGACAAGTCCGCGGAGAACCCCTCCGACATGACCTCCTACAGCCTGCTCAAGGAGCGGTTGACCGAGGTGCTCGACACCCTCACGGAACGGGAACGGAAGGTGCTGGAACTTCGGTTCGGGCTGGTGGATGGCTACAGCCGCACGCTCGAGGAGGTCGGCAAGCAGTTCAAGGTGACCCGCGAGCGGATCCGTCAAATCGAAGCCAAGGCGCTACGAAAGATGCGCCATCCCACCCGCCTGCGGCAGCTTCACGGCTTCCTCGAAGGCGAGGAGGTGCTGGTGTGATGCCGTCTCCCGTCCATTTCAGGTGAGGCGTACGGCTCGTGAGGACCCTCGCCCCACCGGTCTCAACTCAGCGGCTTAATCCTCCCTGCACAATTGGCAGGCAGGTTCGGGTTCAGCTGACCGGGATCAGCGACACCCGCTGATTCTGGTCGTTCCGCGTGATCCCCTGCGCCCGCGGATCGAGGGTCAGCACGCCATCCACCAGGAAGGCATAACGGTGATGGCCCGCCTTCAGGTTGACGGTGGCCGTCCACGCCTTGTCCGGCCCCTGCTGCATCGGGGTGGTGTGTGGGTTCCACACGTTGAAATCCCCCACCAGGCTCACGGCCTGGGCTTGGGGGGCCACGCACATGAAATTGACGGGCTTGATCGTGGTCCGGGGAGTCATGCGTCTTCGGTTTCTGGAGTCAGGATTCGAGGGCCAGGGTCGGGGTTCGTTCAGGGCAGCAGATTCTGGAGGAGGGTCTGTGCGGTCCGCCGGACGCAGTCCGACTGGTCCTCAAGCGCGCGATACCGGGAGACCCACGACGGATCGGATTCGTGCTGGGCGCGCCAGAGGGTCTTGAGCACCCGTTCGGTGCGCTCGACCTGCTGCAGCGCGGAGGCCAGCGTCTCACCCCCATCGTGAAGGTCGGTGATCTGCCCGACACAGAACCGGCTGATGCGCCGCCGCTGAAACACCGCGTGCAGCAGCGTCACCACCGTCTGCTCGTAGGCAAACCAGCGCTGCCGCAGCACGTGCCCGAGAAACTCGTGGCGGATGGCAAAAAACTCGGAGCGCGGCCGCTCGGTGTACTCGCGGATCTCCTGCGCCTCCCGCGGGAACCACGTGTACATCAGCGCGAAGGTGCCATAGGTGTCGATCAGCTGCTTCGGGTTGTTGTGGTCCGTCGCAATCTCGCCCACGCAAAAATCCTGGTCGAGCTCCATCAGGATCTCCGGCAGATCGTGCAACCGGCTCAGCACCTCCTGCCCGACCGCCGTGCCATAGTTGAAATCCCCGGGAATCAGCCAGTAGATGTCCCCGTCCCTGCCCTGGTCATACGCCTGCCCCAGTCCGGAATACCACATCTGACAGGTGTCCACACACCATGCATCCACCACGTCCGAACACGTCGCCGCGGTTCCGTTTCGAAAATCAAGGTATCCGGGGTCCGTCATGTTCGCATGGTGGGTCTTGCGATCCACAACGGTCATCGGGCGCGCATACGTCCCGGGGTCCGCCGCCAGCTGCGCGACAAAAGTGTACAAACGCTGGAGATGACTGAGATCCGCCGGGTGCCGGAACGGATAGATCACCACAGGATGTATCCGCCCACGCGGGACCTTGGCGGCTGTCCTGCCGGGGGCGGCGGCACGGGACGACACTCGTCGGGCAGAGGACTTTTTCATGGATCCGATGGAAACGTCAGGCCGATCGCCGGCGGGGACGTCCGGCAACCGCGGAGGGAAAGTGGTCTGAAAGACGGGGCACGACAACCCCGAAGCGACACGAAGCGCCTTTGGTCCCCGGCTTTGGACTGCGAGGACGCAGTCGCAGCCGGAACTCGGATCCCCCCGGGTCCCCCTCACGGGATCGCGGGCACCGCTACCGGGCCTCGAGGGCCGCCTCCAGCACCTCGTATCCAATCACGCGGCGGTACGCGGACTCCGCCTCGACCCGCTCGGTGGCGTTCAGGATCCGGATCCGGACCACTCGCACCGCCAGCCGTTCGAGCAGCGTGCGGACGATCAGGCGCGCATGGGCGGCCCCCAGACACAAATGCACCCCGCTGCCAAAGGCCATGTGAGGGTTCGGTTTCCGGTCCAGGCGCACCTCGTCGGGCGCGTCGAACACGGATTCGTCCCGGTTTGCCGAGGCCCAGCACAACGCCACGAGGCCGTCGGGTTTCACCGTCATCCCATGCACGTCGGTCTCCACAGGACACACCCGACCGATATGGGTCAGTGGCGTCACCACTCGGAAAAATTCCTCCGCCGCATTCACCACCCGCGCGGGATCCTCCCGGAGAAACTCAAGGGCCTCCGGATGTCGCGCCAGATACCCCACGACGGAGGATACGGTGTGGATGACCGTGTCGCGTCCGCCAGCAAACGTCAGATTGGCAAATCCCAGCATCTCCTCGCGCGTCAGAGGGCGACCGCGAAAGGTCGCCTGCGTGAGGGCACTGAAGAAGTCCTCGCCCGGATGCGCCGCGGCGGCATCCAGTTGCGCGTTGAGATAGGCCTCGAGCTCCGCGCCCTTCTCTTTTCCCGAGCCACCGTCGCGAAAGACATGCGTGCCCCACCGGATCCACACCGCGGACTCCGAGTCCGGCAAATTCAACAGGAGCGCCAGCGTGCGCGACTGCAGGGGCAGGGCGAATTCCCGCACCACTTCAATGGACGTCCGCCCCAGGGCGTCCAGCACCATGGCGTCCACCAGGGACTCCATCTGCGCCGCGACCACCGGGTCCTTGGGCCGCCGGAAGAATGGCTCGACGATCTGCCGGTAGTCGGTGTGATCGGGCGGATCCGT
Organism: Verrucomicrobiia bacterium; assembly: GCA_019634635.1. Classification (NCBI taxonomy): domain Bacteria; kingdom Pseudomonadati; phylum Verrucomicrobiota; class Verrucomicrobiia; species Verrucomicrobiia bacterium. The sequence continues at coordinate 25,610 of JAHCBB010000029.1, read as the reverse complement.
CTCGACGGGCAGCTGGCGGACACTGCGCACGGCCTCCTCCGATGGAATTGGAACCCGGAACGGCGCATCCGAGCTGAAGGTCTTCCAGTCCTTCGCCGCGCGACGAACGTCCTCATGACGGAGGATCATCGGCACCGTCTCGCCCTGGAACTCGCAGGGAAGCATGCCGGACTCGTTGCGGGCGTTGCGAAAGGGATCGGGAGTCGTATCCATGAACGGGGTGTTGCGAAGATTAAGCGTGCGGAAGCGGGTCGGGATCAAGCCGTCCCGGGACCCTGGTCCCGCCGGGACGCCCGCACCTCGGCAACCCAGTCCTGATGGGCCAGGTACCATTCCAGCGTTTCCCGGATCCCGCGCTCAAACGTGTGGGCCGGGGTCCACCCGAGCTCCCGCTCCATTTTCCCCGCATCAATGGCATAGCGGCGGTCGTGACCCGGCCGGTCCGCGACCCGCGTGATCAGCCGCCGCGACGCGCCGCCCAGGTCCGGCCGGACGGCATCCACCAGATCGCACAGGTGCTCGACCAGCCGCAGATTGGCCCATTCGTTGTGCCCGCCGATGTTGTACACCTCGCCGTCGCGTCCACGCGTGAGCACCTGCCAAAGCGCTTCACAGTGGTCCCGGACGTACAACCAGTCCCGAACGTACAAACCATCGCCATACACCGGGACGGGACGTCGTTCCACCAGGCACTGAATCACCACCGGGATGAGCTTTTCGGGAAACTGCCGCGGGCCGTAGTTGTTGGAACAGTTCGTGGTCACCACCGGCAGCGCATAGGTGTGGTGATAGGCCCGCGCCAGAAGGTTCGCGGAGGCCTTGCTCGCCGAGTAGGGTGAGTTGGGGGCGTACGGAGTGCTCTCGGTGAACCGTCCGGTGGGTCCCAGCGAGCCGTACACCTCGTCGGTGCTCACCAGGTGGAAACGCCGCCCCGGAAACCCCTCAGGCCACACCGCGCGGCACGCCTCCAGCAGGTGGAACGTCCCGACGATGTTGGTGGCGATGAAGTCGGCGGGACCCCGGATGGAACGGTCCACATGCGACTCGGATGCCAGATGCAGCACATGGGTGATCTCGTGCCGAATGAGGACCTCCCGCACCGCCGGGGCATCCCGGAGGTCCACCCGCTCGAAGACATGACGGGGATGCCCGGTCACGCCCCGCAGATTGGCCAGATGGCCGGCATAGGTGAGACAGTCGAGGTTGACCAGACGCCGGATCTCCGGCCGGCCGATCACGTGCTCAATCAGGTTGGACCCGATGAATCCGGCGCCGCCGGTGACGAGAAGGTTCATGACACAGGGGCGCCTTTCACCCGCGCCATGGGCGGCATTCTGTCATCAACCACCGGCGATCGCCAATCCCGTCCCGGCGAGCAGCCGTTCCAGAGGTTCCCGATAGTCGCACGGGGGCATGGCCGCCACCGCCGCAGCCAGCATTTCCCGGTCCAGAAACCCCCGGTGATAGGCCGCCCACTCCGGACACCCGATCCGGATGCCCAGCCGCCGCTCCGCCTCGCACACCGCCACCGAGGCCGCATGCCGGCTGCTCCCGGTGCCGGCATCCAGACAGACCGCCCCCTCCGGCAGACGGTGCACCCGGAGCTGGCCGCGCCGCAGAAACTCCCGGTTCACGTCCGTGATCTCCAGTTCGCCGCGCGGTCCCGGCCGCAGCGCCCTGGCGATGCCGACCACCGTCGCGTCATACAGGTAGAGTCCGGGGACCGCCCACGAACTCCGCGGTTGGGGCGGCTTTTCCTCCAGGGCGATCGGACGTCCCTCACCGTCGAGCTCCACGACGCCGTACCGCTCCGGATCCGACACCGGGAGCCCAAAGACCGTGGCGCCTCCGGTGAACCCCGCCACGGCCTCTCGAAACGGCGTCGCGTCCAACAGCAGGTTGTCGCCGAGGGCCAGGGCCACCGGATCGCTCCCGACAAACGACGCGGCGATCAGAAACGCCTGGGCGATGCCTTCGGGACGCGGCTGCTCCCGGTACTCCAGCCGCACGCCGAACCGCGACCCGTCGCCCAACAACGCCCGATATCGCGGCAGATCCCCGGGCGTGGAGATCAGACACAGGTCCCGCAGGCCGGCCTCGATGAGGTTGGCGAGCGGGTAGTACACCATCGGCTTGTCATACACCGGCTGGAGCTGCTTGGACGCGACGAGCGTCAGTGGATACAGCCGCGTACCCGCACCGCCGGCGAGGAGGATGCCTCTCATCAGTTTGTCCGCCGCATTCTACGAACCTGGCCCGGATTGGAAAGGATGCGAACGCCTCCCGGGTTCAATCCGGTTGCCGTTCGTCGGAGTGGGGCCAATGGTCCCGCCCGATGTTTCTCAACGGATTCGGAACGGCCGTCCCCGGGCACCGGTACCGTCAGTCGGACTGCTGGGCCGCGCTCCAGGGAACTCCCGATCTCGACCGCCTCGCGCCCCGCTCCCAGGCGCTGTTGCGCAAGGTGCTCCTGGGTGCCAACGGCATTGAAACCCGCCATCTCGCCCTCAACTCCCTCGCGGAGGCGTTCCGGCTCGATCCCGACACCCTCCATGAGCGCTTCCTTCGCCATGCCCCGGATCTCGCAACCACCGCGGCGCGGCGAGCCCTGGAGGATGCCCGGATATCGGCGGAAGACGTGGACGCCCTGCTGGTGGCCACCTGCACCGGATACCTTTGCCCGGGCTTGACCAGCCACGTTTCGGAGCGCCTCGGCCTCCGGAATTCCGTCGAGTTTCTGGACCTCGTCGGACTCGGCTGCGGTGCGGCCATCCCCACACTGCGCACGGCGGCAAATTGGCTGGCCGGCGGAACGACGCGCACGGTCCTGAGCGTCTGCGTCGAAGTCTCCAGCGCGGCCATGTACCTCGATGACGACCCCGGCGTGCTGATCAGCGCCTGCCTTTTTGGTGACGGGGCGGCGGCCGTGGTCAGCGCCGCCCGCCCTGTGGACCATCGGCGCCGGGTTCAATGGCGTCATGCCGCCTCCCGCCTGCACCCGGAGGCACGGAGCGCCCTCTGCTTCGAGCCCCGGGGCGGCTGCCTCCGGAACATTCTGACGCCGGCCGTCCCCTCGCTTGCCGCCACGCACGTCGGGCACCTCGCCGACTCCATGTTCCATCAGGCGGGCATCCACCAGCTCGACATCCGTGAATGGATCCTCCACCCGGGAGGCCGCGATGTCCTGGTCGCGCTCCGCGACCGGCTGGGTCTCGAAGAGGCCAGCCTGCGACATAGCGCCGCCGTCCTGCGCGATTTCGGCAACCTGAGCAGTCCCTGCGTATTGTTTGCCCTTCGCGATGCGCTCGCCAATGGCGCTCCCGGCGGTTGGTGGTGGCTGTCGAGCTTCGGTGCCGGGTTCTCCTGCCACGGCGCCTTGCTCGAAGTGTCCTGAGCCCCGACCCCGCCCCATGGAACGTCGCGTCCAACCGGAACTGCTCGACGCGCTGCCGCCGGCGGATCCAGCAGGCCGTCGCTCCCGGCGGGATCTGCAATGGATCAACCGCCTGATGGGAACGGCGGGAATCCTGCGTCGCGCCGTCGCCAGGTCCCTGCAGAGCCGTTCGGAAGGCTCCCTGCGGGTCGCAGAACTCGGGTCCGGGGACGCCACCCTGGCGGCGCGCGTCTGGACCCGGCTGCCGCGTCCACCGCAGGGAAGCGTGCTCGAACTCATGGACCGATGGGCCGTCGCGAACACCTCGGCCCTCGACCAGCTCCGGGCGCATGGCTGGGCTCCACAGGCGGTCGTCCAGGAGGTGGCCGGCTGGCTGGCGCTGCCGGAGCCGCCCCGGACCGATCTGGTGTACACCAATCTGTTCCTGCACCACCTCACCCCTGCAGAACTTCCCGGCACGCTCTCCCGGATCGCGGCGCGCACGGCATCGGCAGTGTTCATCGAGCCGCGCCGCTCACGTTTCGCCCTCTTCGGGGCGCGGTGCCTGGGGCTTCTTGGATGTGACCCGGTGACGCGCACGGACGCGGTCCGCAGCGTCCACGCCGGCTTTCGCGGCCGGGAATTGACGTCGCTCTGGCCCGGGGCGGAGGGCTGGAGCGTCCACGAGGCGGCAGCCGGGCTGTTCGCCCACCGCTTCGAGGCGCGGCGCCGGACGTCCGCATGAGCCCCCGGCCCATCACCATCGTTGGCGGCGGCCTCGCGGGGCTCTCGCTGGGATTGTTCCTGCGACGTGCCGGGGTCCCCGTGGTGGTCCTCGAGGCCGGCAACTATCCTCGACACCGGGTTTGCGGGGAATTCCTCAGCGGCCGGGGCCAGGCCATCCTTGACGAACTCGGCCTCCGACCCGCCTGCGACGCCGCCGGTGCCCGGGAGGCCATCACGGCCTGTTTCGCAGATCATCGCACCCTGGGTCCGGTCCGACGCCTGCCACAGCCAGCCCTCTGCCTTTCGCGATATGCGTTGGATGCCCTGATGGCGTCCGTATTCCTCCGGTTGGGCGGCAACCTCGAAACCGGCCAGCGCATTCCCATACCCGGGCCGCGTCCCGGATGGGTCCGGGCAACCGGGCGGCGTCCAGCCCCGCCCGGCGGCCGCTGGCGCTGGTTTGGGGTGAAGGCGCATGCGCTCGGGGTGGCCACGGAAGCGGATCTGGAGATGCACTTCAGCGCCGGCTCCTACGTGGGCCTGTGCCGGTTGGACGCGGATCGGGTCAATGTGTGCGGACTGTTCCGTCGTCGTGGAGCCACCGATACGCCGCGGGTGCCGTCGGCGGAGGACTGGCTCCGGGGTGATCCGGGTTCCCTGAGGCGACACCGCCTCGGGGCGTGCCCGTTCGATCCCAATTCCGTGTGTGCGGTCGGAGCCCTGGATCTGCGGATGCCGGGACCGGCGACCCCTGGCGAGGTCTCACTGGGCGACGCGCTGGCCGTGATTCCACCGTTGACCGGCAATGGGATGTCCCTCGCCTTGGAATCCGCACGCCTGGCCGCCAAACCGTTGACGCAGTACGCCCGTGGAACCTTCGAATGGCCGGAAGCCTGCGCAATCATTGCCCGGCTGCAACGGGGGCAGTTCGGAAGCCGGCTGCGGACCGCCTGGATGCTGCAGCACCTGCAGGGCTGGCCGGTCGTTCCCGGTGTCCTGCGGACCCTGCTGCATCGCAGCGATCGCGCCTGGCGTCACCTGTTTGCCGCGACCCGGTCCGGCACCGGATAGCGCCTCCCCGGTTGCCGGCAGCCCCATGGAGGTGGGTCTTGGGGCCCGATTCGAAGGGAGTTTTCGTCCGACACGCCCGCCGCTACCCTCGAGCCATGCCATACCATCCGCACCTCCCCGGCCGGGCACTGATTGCGGCCATTGGGGCGATGCTGACCTTCATCCTTCCGGGCGTCGCCGAGGACGAACTGTCCCTCGGGGTCCGCACCACCGAACCCCTCGCGCCCGCGGACCAACAGACCCGGTTCCATCTGCCGCCGGGATTCGAGATCCAGTTGGTGGCTGCGGAGCCCGACATCCACAAGCCGATGAACCTCGCGTTCGACGCCCTGGGCCGGCTCTGGGTGACCACCAGCATCGAGTATCCGTGGGCCGCACCCACGAATGCGACCGGCCGGGACCGGCTGATGATTTTCGAGGATTTCGGACCGGACGGACAGGCTCGCAAGATCACCGAGTTTGCCGGCGGCCTGAACATCCCGATTGGGGTGTATCCCTTCCGCACCGGGGACAGTCCCTGGAAGGCGCTGGTCTGGAGCATTCCCCACATCTGGTTGTTCGAAGACACCAATGGGGACGGCCGGGCCGACCGCCGAACCCCGCTCTACGGCCCCTTTGACCACACCCGGGACACCCATGGCAATCAGGCCTCATTCCGGCGGGGATTCGATGGCTGGCTCTATTGCACCCACGGCTTCAACAACGATTCCCACGTCACGGCCCGGGATGGGAGCCACGTGGATCTCAATTCCGGCAACACCTACCGCATCCGCCTCGACGGCTCGCGCATCGAACAGCACACGCACGGCCAGGTGAACCCCTTCGGCCTCACCTGGGACTCGCGGGGCAACCTGTATTCCAGCGACTGCCATTCGGCGCCCATCTACCAACTGCTCGCGGGTGGCTGGTATCCCAGCTTCGGCAAGCCCCACGACGGCCTCGGCTTCGCCCCGGTCATGCTGGACCACGCCCACGGCAGCACGGCGATTGATGGCGCACTGTACTACAGCGACGACCTGTGGCCGGACGCGTTCCAGAACGCCTTTTTCATCGGCAACGTCATGACCAGCCGCCTGAACCGGGACCAGATCACCTTCCGCGGCTCGACACCCGTCGCCACCGAGCAGCCCGACTTCCTCACCAGTAGCGACCCGTGGTTCCGTCCGGTGGACACCACGCTCGGGCCCGATGGCGCGCTCTACATCGCCGACTTCTACAACCGCATCATCGGACACTACGAAGTGCCGCTCACCCACCCGGGACGCGACCGCGAACGGGGCCGCCTGTGGCGGGTGGTGTACCAAGGGGCGGACGGCAAACCGGCCCTGCGGCCCGGTGCCCTGCCCAACGATCGGGCGGGCCTGATCCGGGAACTCGGCTCGCCCAGCCTCACCCGGCGAATGCTCGCCATGAGCGAGCTGCAGGACCGCATGGGTCCCGACGCCATCGAACCCCTCCGCCCGGCCCTCGCGACCCCCGCAAACGCCCACCAGCACGTCCATGCGCTCTGGCTGCTGCACCGGTTGAACGCGCTGAACCCGGAGGAGTTGACGGGCGCCGCGCGATCGGCGGATCCCCTCGTGCGGGTGCATGCGCAGCGCATCGGCGCTGACCGGCTCGATCAAGCGGCACGCGGCCTGCCGGGATCCGAAGCCGCGGCGCCGAACTCGCGCGAACTGGCGCTCACCGGCTTGCAGGATCCCGACGCCCTCGTCCGTCGCTGTGCCGCGGAAGCCCTTGGCAACTTGCCGGACGCCGGAAACCTGCGTCCGCTGCTCGACACCCTCGCCGGCACGGACCCGGCCGACACCCATCTCGTCTACGTGCTGCGGAAGTCGCTCCGCGACCATCTGAAAATCGCCACGATCTTCGAGCCACTGCTTGCCGGAAGCGACGTGTCTCCGTCCGACCAACGCGCCATTGCCGACGTCTGTCTGGCCGTGCCGACACCCCAGGCTGCGAACTTCCTGCTGGGCCGTCTCGAGACGCTCTCCGACAGCACCTCGCCCCCATTGAGTGATGCCCTCCGACATGTCGCGCGTCATGCCCCGGAGGACCTCCTTCCGGAACTTGCGGCGTTCGTCCGGACGCGGTTCCCGGATCAGCCCGATTTCCAGCTCAGCCTGTTTCGTTCAGTGGACCTGGGCCTGCAGCAGCGCGGTCTGGCCCTGCCGGAGGGCCTCCGTTCATGGGGTGCCGAACTCGTTGCCCGCCTGCTTGCAGGCGATGCGGCCTTGGGCTGGATCAACACACCGCTGGATCCGCCAACGGAGAATCCGTGGGACTTCCAGGAACGCAGGCGCCGCGACGGCAAGACCCTGCGAGTGCTCTCGAGCCTCGCCCGTGGCGAGCAGCAGACCGGCACATTGCGATCTCCCGAATTCACGGCAGGGGGCACCGTGGGCTTCTGGCTGTGCGGGCACGACGGACCGCCGGACAGACCCGCAAAGCAACGCAATGCGGTGCGTCTCCGCGAGACCACCACCGGCGCCGTCCTGTTCGAGGCCCGGCCACCGCGCGACGACGCCGCGATGCAGGTCCTCTGGACCACCGCCCCGCAGGCCGGCAGGCGCGTGGTCCTGGAGGTCACCGACGGCGATACGGGCGACGCCTATGCCTGGCTCGCGGTCGGGGAGATTGAAGGGGCGCCCGCGCTGCCATCCGCCTCACCGCGGGCGATCGCCGACCGCACCGCCGGTGCGGCCGAACTCGCCGCGCGCCTCGGCCTCCGCGAGGTGGCACCGACACTGAAGTCTCTGGCCACAAGAACCGGCGATCCCGACGTGCGGGCTGCCGCCGCACGGGGGCTTGCCGCCCTGGATCCGGATGCGGCCATGGTTACGCTGACCGGCGTGCTGGCCGACGGCTCCCAGCCGCTGTTCGTCCGCGAACGCATCGGGGTGACGCTGGCCGAAATGAACATGCCGGCGGGCCGGGACGCCGTCGTCGCAGCGCTGCCGGGGGTGCCCTATAGGGTGCAGCAGTCCTGGGCGGTGGCGTTGACGGCGACCCGGGATGGAGCGGAAGCGTTCTTGCGGGCGGTGGAAGCGGGGGCTGCGGCGCCGCGCATCCTGCAGCTCACAGGTGCCCGCAACCGCCTGCAGCGCGCCAATCCGGACCGCTGGCAGGCCCGGGTCGAGGCGCTCACAAAGGATCTGCCGCCGCCGGACGAGGCCCGCGAGCAGTTGATCGCCGTCCGTCGCAACGCCCATGCGCTCGCCAATGCCAGGCCCGCGGAGGGCCAACGCATCTACGAAGCGCATTGCGCGGCCTGCCACCAACTCAATGGCCGGGGAGGTCTGGTCGGCCCGCAGCTCACCGGCATCGGCAATCGCGGCGTCGAACGGCTGTGCGAGGACATCCTCGACCCGAACCGCAATGTGGACCACGCCTTCCGTCAGTCGCTGGTCACCCTCAAGGCCGGTGAAGTTCTGGCCGGCCTGTTCCGCCGCGAGGACGGCGACCTGCTCGTCCTCGCCGATGCCGCCGGCTTGGAGTTCACCGTGCCCTCGGCCGAGGTCGCGGAACGGCGCGAACTGGATCAGTCCCTCATGCCGGACAACTTCGGTGAAATCATTCCCGAGGACGACTTCCATCATCTGATGGCCTATCTGCTCCTCCAGCGGCAGTGACGAACCGGGCGCTGCAAGCCCGCCTCACCCGTCCAGCGCACCAACGGTCCCGGGTTCACCCGCGCTCCCTCCCATCCGTGCCGTCATTTCCTGGCGCCTGCAAGGATGCCGAAGTCAATCCGGCCCTGGAAGAACTGGGCAATGCGGGTGGTGCTGCGCCCGGTCCGCAGGTCCTTGATCCGGGAGCCGATGCCCAGCTCGTAGCACCGGACCAGGGTGCCCGAACCGGCGGCGCCGGGAGGCCGCTGGACCTGGGCGTGGAGCAACCGTCCCGCCGATTTCAGCGCCTCGGCCCTCGTGCCGGGAAACCAGAGGTCCAGAGAGACGACCGACGGCTCGTGGAATGCCGTCACACGCCACGGCGCCTCCACCAGCAGGTGCCCGGTGCGTGCCGCGCGTGCGGACACCTTGATGCCGGCGCTGGTGGCGAAGCCGGCGGGTGGTTCCGGCGGTGCCGGGAATACGTCCACGCGCACCAACGCCTTGTGGTCGCGGGTTTGTTCGCGTCCGATCCGTGCATTCTTCACCCGGACCCGGTGGTGGAATTCATGGAGTCCGGCCTCCCCGCTGAACAGGGCCGTCGCGCCAAGGCCCTGAACCAGCAGGACCGCGACCTCGGCGGGCTCCTCGTGGCGTTCGGCGGCCCGCAACACCTGGAATTGCCGGCGCGTGGACATCCCCTCATAGGCCCCGACCAGCGACGCCAGCGATCCCGCCGACTCCCCCTCTGCCTGAACCCGCGTCAGCACCACCCAGGCATCGGCCAGCGCCTCCGCGCCTGGATGCCGGATGATGAATTCCAGATGCCCGAGTTCCGTTTCCACCTCGTCGAGGAGATCCCGAAGCGCCGCACCAGGGTCCGCACGCGTCTCCCGGGACTGCACCCGGTCCATCGCCTCCCGCAGCCGCCGGCGGCGGCTGAGAAATTCCTCGATGCGGTGCAGCTCATCAAACGTCGCGTCCCGCCGGGGATGGTCCATGAAGAAACCGGGCTCGGCCGTGCGGGCGACCAGCTCGGTCTTCCGCTCCGGCGAAGGCCATCCGGCGGATTCAAGCGCCGCGAGTCGCTCCCCGAGCAGAACCCAGGGATTCGAGGCGGACGGCACCGCGGCGGGCATGTTCTGGACGCCCGCCGCCGCCGGGCCGGCCGCCGGCGGGACGATGCGCACCCGCACCTCGCCCTCCTCGACCCCGAGGTGCACCACGCTGCCCGGGCGTGTCCGGCCGGTGGAGATGGCACGGGCCAGCGGCAGGACCACATGGGTCTCCACCGTTCGCTTCAAGGGACGCGCGCCGAAGTGGGCCGAATAGCCGCGCTTCACGAGGAGCGAGAGAACCTCCGGGTCGAGATCCATCGTCAACTGCCGTCGCACGACGCCGCTGCGCTTGAGCACCTGGTCCAGCTCGCGCCGCGCAATCCGTTCGGCGGACTCCAGGGAGAGCGCCTGGAATTGGACAATGCGGTCGAGGCGGTTCAGGAATTCCGGACGGAAGACCCGGGAGAGCTCCCGAAAGGTCCGATCGCGCTCCGCCGCCGGCGAGGTCTCGCTGCGCCCGAATCCGATCGGTGCGGCCGGAGTCCCGGCGCCCACGTTGGAGGTCAGAATGACGACGCACTTTCTGAAGTCCACCAGGTGGCCGCGGCCGTCGGTCAGGCGCCCGGCATCGAACAGTTGGAGGCACAGGTCGAAGACGTTGAGGTGGGACTTCTCGATTTCGTCCAGCAGCAGCACGGAAAAGGGCCGCTGCTTCACGGCGTCGGTCAGCAGTCCGGGCTCCCCGGGGGCCCCAATGAGCCGGACGAAGCTTTCCGGACTGGCAAACTCGCTCATGTCGAAACGCAGCAGCCGGCCGACGTCGCCGAAAATTGCCTCGGCCAGCGCACGGGCAAGCTCGGTCTTGCCCACGCCCGTCGGCCCGACAAAGAGCATCACGCTGAAGGGCTTCCCGGGGTCGGTCAGTCCGGACTTGATCAGCGTCGCGGCATCCATCACTGCGGACACCGCCTCGGGCTGCCCGATGATCCGTTGATCGAAGAAATTCCGCAGCCGCTCGAGGTCGAGTTTCTGTCCGTCGTCCAGCAGTTCCACGGGAATGCCCGTGGAGGTCGAGAGCACTTCGAACACGTCCCGGGTGGTGACAGGACGCGCCGCGTCCTTGACCGCCACGACGACGGAGCGCAACAGCGTCGCGGCGCCGCCGGGGCGTCCAAGGTGCCCCAGGAAGGACTCGCTGGCCTCCTGAATCGCCCGCAGCACATCGTCCCCGAGATCCGGACGCTCCGCGAGCCGCAGCGCGTTAAGCAGGTCCCGGGTATCCGCCACGGTGGCCTCCTCGACAAGGATGCGGTCAAAGAGCCGCTGCAGCGCCGGTTCACCTCCAAGCCCTCGTTCAAATTCTTCCGGCGTGCTTTCCCCCAGGATCACCACCGAACCATCCGCCAGCTGCGGCGCAAGCGCTGCGGCAACGTTGTTGTTGGATCCCGACCATCGGCCAACTGCGGACAGGTCCGAGAGGTTGGGCACGTAGAGCAGCACCTTCCTGGGGCGGCTGATCAGTCGCACCAACTCCGCCAGCTTGGTCTCCCACTCACCGGAGTACCGGGTTCCGGCGACGAAATCCGTCGGCGACATGCGGATCACCCGCCAGCCGCCGTTCTCTGGATTCCACAGTCCCCGGACCAACTCGTTGACGAGGGCGGTTTTCCCGACGCCGCTTTTCCCGAGGAGTGCAATGGACCGCGGGCGTTCGCACCGGAATCGCTGCAGCAGTATTTGGAGCGGTTCGTCCACGTTGAACGAACGGCCCAACGATCCGGCAAGCGCCGATGCCGTCAGGTCGGTCCCAAAACGCACCAATGCGGCCAGGTTGATGCGCGTCGCCGTCTTGCCCGCAATCCAGGTCTTCAGCCGCAGCCAGGAATGCCCAAAACGCTCCAGCACCGCCGCGACCTCGAAAAACAACTTCGTATCGTCCAACGCCGCCTCGGCGACCGCGTCGCTGTGGTCGGTCAAAATCCGCTCGGAACAATCGCCACAGGCGCGCACCACATCCTCATCCTTTTCCCGAGCAAGAGCCGCGAGCAGGTCGGCAAAGCCGGTTCCCGGGGCGGCTGCGGCCAGTGCGGGCACCGCGGCCTGACGGACGGTCCAGGACGGGTCTTCCCGGAGCATCCGGCGAAGCTCCTCCACCAGCGCCGGCCGTCCGGACGCCACCCGGACTGCCTCGATTCGGACGTCGCCGTCCTCATCGCGAATCAGGACGCGCAGCAGTTCGGTGCCCCGCTCCGCGTCGAACCTGCCCGCCGTCTTTGCCAACTCGGCGCGCACCCGGCAGTCCGGATCTCGCAACAACCCTTCAATGACCGGCATCAACAGGGGATTCACGCCCTCGCCGCACGCCTGAAGCGCGATCCTTCGAAGCATCGCCTCAGGCGCCTTGAGCAGCGATTCCAGCAGGGCGACATCTCCCCGAAGTTCGGCCAGAAGCTCCGCAGGGGTCTGGATCGGGAACAGTTCCAGCGAGGAGTCCGCGCGGGCCCATTCGATCAATTTCCTGAGTTCTTCGGTCATGCCGGGTTGCAAGCCCCGGGGTCAATCCCGGCGAGGCTTCGCGACAGGCTGCCGGCCGAAGGCACCGGAGGGCAACCCGGAAGCGGACCCGCTGCGTCCGCCATCGCCAAGTTCCAGTTCAGCGCGGAAATCAATCGCTCCGCGGATCACGACCGTCCCGTGGGCGGGAAATGGGGCAGAACAAGGGACAGGTCCTCGGTCACAAAATCTCCACGATCGCAGGTTCCGGCTCAGGAGGACCTTTCCCCCCCACCATTGTGGGCCCCGGTGGGGCAAGGCTCCCGCCGAGCCGTACGCGGGACTGCGATTCGGTCCTGTGGGGACTCCCTGCGCGGACGGCTCAGGAGGACCTTCGCCCCACCACCGGGATGGGAATTGGAGCCCCACAATCAGGGGACACCGGTGAGGCTCCCGCCGAGCCGTTCGTGCATCTGCAAGCCGGGCTCGTGGCAACTCCACCCGCGGACGGGTGCCCCGGCGGGGTGAAGCTCCGCCGAACCGCACGCGCAACCGGGCATCGGGCCTGTAAGGCCTACACCCTTCGCAGGCTTGGACCTATTTGGAAACCGCGGCACGCGGTCCCTCCGCTGCGGCCGCCCATTCGAGCGCCTCAATCACGATGGACGGGGTCAGGAGCTCCGGCAGCACCCGGGGTGCGCCCGCCGGATCCCTCGGAAACACAAGCACCAGGGGGACACCGGCGCGTCCAAACCGCCGCAACTCCGCCGTAATCGCCGGATCCTCCACCGTATAGTCCCCCCGCAGCGTGGCCACGTTCAAGGACCTGACCAGGGCGGCCACCTCGGGGATCTCGATCGCCAGCCGCTTGTTGCTCTGGCAGGTGATGCACCAGCTTGCCGTGAAGTCCACGAGGACCGGCCGCCCCTCGCCACGTGCGATCTCCACGGCCTCCGGTGACCAGGGACTCCACGCGATGCCGCCGCTCACGGAAACGCCCCCTTTGCTGGAGGAGGTCACCGGCGGCGGCGAACGCCATTGCAGCTCACGCTCAAGGATGAACCCGACGCCCACCGCCAGGGCCGTGACGATGCCGATCCATGCCAGCTTGCGGTTGCCCTGGCCCATCTGGATTGATCGGCCGTACAGCCACGCGGCGATGGCAACGCAGAGGAGGAACATCCCCAGCCAGAAGACGCCCTTGGAGCCGAAGTGATCGGGAGCCAGCGACAACAGCCAGAGGCCCGTGGCCAGCATCGGAAATCCCATGAGCACCTTGAAGGTGATCATCCAGTTGCCCGGCTTGGGCAGGAACCGGAGCCACCCCGGCTGCAGCGACAGGAGCAGGTACGGCGCGGCAAGGCCGGCGCCCACGGTGAGGAACAGCAACAGCAGCAGCAATGGGGGCTGGCCGAAGGCGAATCCAAGCGCGACGCCCAGGAAGGGTGCCGTGCAGGGCGTGGCCAGGATGGTGGCAAACACCCCGTTGAAAAACGCGCCGGAAGCGCCGCCCCGCGACGCGAGCCCCGACGCGGCATCCGCGGCGCCGGCGGCCAGGGACACCTCGAACACCCCGAACAAGTTCAGCGCCACGACCGTGACCAGCGTGGTGATGGCCACGAGGAACACCGGATTCTGGAACTGCATGCCCCAGCTCGCCGCCCGGCCGGCCCCCTGGACCGCGATCACCAGACCCGCCAGGACCGCGAAGGAACACAGCACGCCCACCGAGTAGATCATGCCCAGGAAACGGACCCGCCCCGGATTCTCGCGGCTCTGCTTCACAAAACCCAGCACCTTCAGCGCAATCACCGGCAGCACACAGGGCATGATGTTCAGGATCATTCCGCCGACAAAGGCCAGCCCCAGCATCGTCCAGAGCGACCGGGTCACCACGTCCACGGACCCCGCACCCGTGCTCCCGGAGGCCGTGGTCACGGAGGACGCCCCGGATTCAATTGGAACCGAGAATTCCACGGGGGTTCCGGTACGGAATCCCAGCACCCCCGATACACGCCCGGGCCATTCCCCGGCATTCTGCGTCACCACCATCCGCAGGGTCGCCGGTCCACGGGCGCCGGCCGCCGGCAGGGTCGCGGGACCAAACACCGCCGCGGGGTCCTCGTACGGAAACAACCCGGTCAACTCCCGGCCGTCGTCCGAACCAACGATCACCTCGAGGGACCGTTCATCGCCGGATGCGGCACCCGCCCAGGCGGCGGATACGCGGACCGAGGGATCCGGACGCGGCAGCCCGGCCACCGCCTGCTCAATGGCGGGGCGTGCCGGACTGGCGACCGCCGGGGAGCCGACCATCACCCGGTTGGTCACATCCATCCGGCCCGGGATGCACTCCTTGTCGCACTCCAACCACTGGACGCGGCCGACGATCTCGAGCGGGCCGGGAGCCGCATCCGACGCAATCGTGAACCGGACCGGAAGCAGGACCCGTCCCTCGTGCACATAGGTCGTCAGCCCGGCATCCACATGGGCCTCCGGGGCGGGCCATTGAAGCTCACCCGCCTCGACCCCCGGGGGCAGGGTCCAGCGCACCCGAGTGGCCTGACCGGACTCGCCGGAGTTCCTCCAATAGGTGTGCCAGCCCTGCGGCGGACTCAATTCCAAGGCCCCCATCAGCGCGGCACCGGGGGGAACCGTGGTCGCGTCGAGCAAGAGGCGAACCTGCGCTCTCCCCTGGGCCCAACCGGTCAACGGCAGCAAGCCCGCAAACAACCACAGGCAGACGCGACGCCAGTTCACGGCCGCAGCATCGCCAGCACGACGCCGGATGCAACCCGGACCCTCGACACCGGATCGTGACCCGTCCCGGGCGATCACCTCGCCTCCGCGGCCAACGCCGGACCCAGCCGGCGAATGGTGCCAATCACTTCGGAACGGAGTTCGATGCCGTCCGCCGCCTTGATGGAATAGCGCACACTGTACTGGTCCGCAGGCTCCAGTCCGTCCACCGACAACCGGAGCGTCGTGCCGTCCGCAGACAACTGCGCCCCGGTGACCTCAAGCTTGTCATGGGCCTGTGCGCCCGGCTGCTTCACCGACAGCTCCGGGGATCCGTAGTTGCCGCTGTAGCGATAGTTCCAAAGCTCGACCGCGTAGTTCTCCGGATCCTCGGCCGATTCGCGATCCAGCGGTGTCGCAAACGTGAGCTCGATCCCGTTGGCCGCCGCCCGGGCGCGGACCGGCATCCGAACCGGCTGACCGGTATAGCGCACCCGATAGAGGCCGCCGTCGCGCGTCGCGGCATTCTGCCACCCCTTGAGTCCGGCGACATAGAGCTGGCCATCCCGGGGATTGAACCGGCCCCGCATGATGCCGGAGGAAAACTTCAGGCCGAACGGCACCATGGACGCCTGGACAACGCCGTCCACTTCGTCCATGAGCACGCCGTAGAGCAGGCACTTGCCATAACTCAGGAACAACGGTGCGCCCTTCCACGGCCCCCAGGAGTCGCTGGTGACATAGACCTGGCCGCCGCTGCTGTTGTCCCAGCGCATGGGCAGCCAGCAGATGGGCTCGTCGTAGCTCTCGGGGATCGGCATGGCGCCGTCCCAGCCCTTCAACTGGTGGGCCCGCCGAAACTCCGGATCGCTGGGGTTGCCGCGCAGGGTCGTGCCATTGGTCTGGACCAGGGTCAGCTCGCGCTGGGCGGCCGGCACCATGCCAAGGAAGGCGCCCGGCTTGACCAGGCTGAGCTTGGACGAGGGCATCCAGTGCCCCTGATTGTCGCCCACCAGCACGGTGTCGTCGGGCCCCACCGTCATCCCGTTCGGCGCCCGCAGCCCGCTCGCAAACACTTCCAGGCGCTTCCCGTCAGGAGACACCTTGAGCAGCGTCCCCTGGTGGGGGGAGGTCACACTGGGCTCCCACGGGGCGCCCTTGCAGTAGTAGAAGTTCCCGGCGGAATCCGTGTGCAGGTCCAGCACGAACTCGTGGTAATTCGGGGTGACCACCGTGTCGTTGTTAAAGTTTTCATAGGCGTCGGCCTCGCCGCTGCCGTTGAGGTCCCTCAACCGCGTGATCTGGTCACGTCCCGCCACGTAGATTTCGCCGTGCTGCACCTTGACCCCGAGCGGCTGGAACAAGCCCGTGGCAAACCGCCTCCACACCAGCTTGCCGGACGGATCGTCCAGTCCGGAGACCACCCACACGTCCCCATGAAACGTCGCGACCACCGCGCGACCATCCGGCAGGAAATCAAACCCGCCGATGAAGGTGCGGGTCCCATAGGGGTTGGGATACGGTTCCGTCAGGGTATCCACCACGTACGGCCCATCCTCCATGCCGCGACGCAGGTCCGTCACGACGGTCTCCGTCCAGGCCGGGGGGCCGCCCCGGGTCAACCGCCGCAGATCCTTCGCGTCGAAGGGCATCGAAACCGCCCTCGGTTTCGAGGATCTCGCAAACGCCAACCGGAACGGACGATGCGCTTCCACCTGCGCCAACCGCAGGAGCAGGGCGCCATTGCGGATCTCGAATCCCGCGCCCTCGGGAAGCCCGCTCACCGCCACGGCCAGCGGATCGCCCTGCTTCATGGCAAACACCTGGGCGGACGTTCCGGGCGGACGATTTGCCGGGGGTTCTGCCAGGCCGTCCGCCAGCAGCAGGGTGGCCTCGCGCACCGTCCCCGAAAACTGAAACGTCCGGGTGAACGCGCCGCCCAGCTCCCCGACGGCGTAGCCCGGAAGTTCCAAAACCTCGACTCCTCCGAGCGCATACTGGAGCACGACCTCCTCCCCATTGACGAACAGTCCTTCATAGTGGGCCCAGTCCTTGGGCAGAGGTCCCTGATGATCCGTTCGCGGATCCCCAAGGCGTCCCTGCGCGTCCCCCCACCCGGGTCCGGACCCGGAGCTCAGCACGAGATTCGTCGCCTTCACCGTCGGCGGCGGCGGCCACTCGATCTTGGTGAGCGTATTGCCGAATTCGAGGAACGGCCCGGACCAAGCGGCGGCCAGGCGCAGCGTGTCGAGGTCATAGACCATGTAGTTCGTCCGCCCGGCACCCACCGTGACGGCCAGTCCCTTCATCGCCGCGGGGACATTCGGAGCCAGCATGATGGTCCCCGACCAGAAGGGACCCCGGACCGGCTCCGGATCCGACTGCGCCCGGGCGGCCACGGTGAGGGCAAGAAACAACAAGACGACGCGCGAACGGCTCGTCGCGGTCCGAAACCATCGAAGCAGCGGTGACATCGGGCGACGATGCGCCAACCCGGGGCATCCGACAAGCCACCGGCCCCTCCGCGGGCGCCGGCGGCCGGTCATTGGATCAGCCAGAAGAAGACCACCGCCACCAGCGTCGGGCCCAGGGCTCCCAGAAGCAGTCCCAGCGGACTGATTCCCTCATCGCCGAAGACCCGGGCGTCCTGCAGGATGCCCACCCCCGCCGGATTGGGCGCATTGGCGATGACGGTGAGGCCGCCACCGACGACCGCCCCGGCCACCAGCGCATACTGCAGCTCGGGCGAAATGTCCTTCACCAGCGATCCGAGGTAGGTGAGGGCCGCATTGTCGGTGATCGCGGTCAGGGCGGTGGCGCCGAAGAAAAGCGCGGACCCGCTCAACCGGCTGATCAGCGGTTGCAGCCAGTACGATTGCAGCGATCCCAGGGTGACCAATCCCGCAAGGAAGAACCCGACCAGCAGCCCCTCCCGAAGCTTGAGGGAATCCTGGTACTCCTTGGTCGCGGTCACCACGCCCAGGAAGAGCACGAAGACCCCGAAGACGATGTCCGGGTGATGCGCGAGGGCGACCACCAGGGCGAGGAAAACGATGTGGGTTCCCGTCAGCCACAGCGGTACGCCGGGATCCCGGGCGGTCTCAAACGGCAGCGCCACCAGCTCCTTGCGAAACCACCAGGTGACCAGGGCGGTGGACACCACGCAACTGGCAGCAGACCGCCAGCCGAAATGGGTGAGCATGAACGCGTTGTCCCACTTCCATTTGCCGGCCACCATCAGGATGGGTGGCGCCGCGAAGTTCGTCAGTGCGCCGCCGATCGAGACGTTCACGAACAGCAGCCCCAGCGTGGCGTAGGCCAGCGTCTTGCCGATCCCCTGATTGAAGTACCGGCGCTTGAGCACCAACGCCAGCAGGGTCATCGCCGCGGGCTCGGTGATGAACGACCCCAGAAGCGGGCCAAGAATCAATGCCGCCACGTAAAAGGAGACACCCGGACTCCAGGGAAGCAGACGGGACGCCGCGAGAATGAAGGATTCCGCCAGCTGGACGATCGGACGCGTCGCCGCCACGACCATGATCACCAGCACGAACTTCGGCTCCGTGAAGTCGAGGCTGTCCACATACGCAATGGCGTCGTGAAACGTCCCCTGGATCACCCCGATGCCCAGGAACAACGCCGCCGCCCACAGCCCGAACACCACCTCCGTCTCCGCCAGGAAGTGCAGCAGGTTCTCCTGCAAGGATCCCTCCGGATACCGGTGAGCCCAGTGGGCAAACCGCTTCACCGAAAAGGTGTGGAGGACCGCGAGCGCAAAGAAGACGGTGGCCAGTTGTTCCATCGCGCGGCTGTCTTAAGGGAACGGGTTCCCGGAGTCGAGTGAGGTCCCGACAATCGGCCCGCGGCACGGACTCGCGGACTCGCGGATTGTCTCGCGGCCCGCGCGTTGCCTAGATTCGGAGCCCGATGCCGGAATCGGACACCTCGACGCAGACTTCCAGCGCCACAGGAACCCAGGCCCACGCCTGCATCCCCGACCGGTTCCGCGAGGAGGCGCAGCGCCGGCCGGATGCCGTGGCCCTGGAGTGCGACGGACGCCGATGGACCTACCGGGAGTTGGACTCGCAGTCCGATCAGATGGCGATGCGACTGCACGGAGCGGGGATCACGCCCGGGGGCCGCGTCGGACTCTTCCTGCGGCGTTCCCCGGAATGGATCCTCAGCGCTCTCGCCACGCTGAAGGCGGGCGGAGTCTACGTGCCGCTCCTCCCGGACTGGCCGGAACGACGGCTCCGTGAACTGGCCTCCGCGTCCGGCATCACCGTCCTGACAGGCGCCGACCCGGCCCGGCCCGCCTGGCTGGACTCCGCGATCCCGTATCTTGGAACGGCGTCCCTTGAAACCACCCCGAGTCAGCGGTCCCCCGGAATCGTCGCGATCACTCCGGAGGATCCTGCCCTCATCCTATTTACCTCCGGCTCGACCGGCCGGCCCAAGGGAGTGCTGGTGCCGCACCGGGCGGTCTGCCGGCTGATCCAGGGGCAACAGTACGTGCCGTTCGGCCCGTCACTTCGGTGCCTTCACCTGTCCTCACCGGCCTTCGATGCCACGACCTTCGAGGTCTGGGGTCCCCTGCTCTCCGGCGGCACCTGCATCGTCCACGCGCCGCAAACGCCCGACCTCGACCTCTTGGAACGCGATCTCAAGGCCTCGCGCGCCAGCTGTGTCTTCCTGACGACGGGACTTTTCAACCAGGTCGTTGACCTGCGGCCGCAAGCCCTGGCCGGCATCCGCCACCTGTTGACGGGCGGCGAGCGGCTTTCGGAGTCCCACGCCCGCCGTGCCCTGGACCTCCTGCCGTCCACCCAACTCGTCAATTGTTACGGCCCGACGGAGGCCACCACCTTCGCGACCACAGGGGTGATCGCCCCCCCGGGCGAATGGATCGAGGGGCGCTCGGTCCCGATCGGACGCGAACTGGCCGGCACCCGGGGCGAGGTGGTGGATGCCGCCGGCAACACGCTGCCCGATGGCAAGCCTGGGGAACTGGTGATTGGCGGGGACGGCATCGCCCTCGGCTATCTTGATGATCCGGAGCTGACGGCGGCGCGGTTTCTGCCGGATCCTTCGGACCCCACCGGCAAGGCGCGGCGCTACCGCACCGGCGACCGGGTGCGCCGCCTGCCCGACGGGCAATTCGAGTTTCTGGGCCGGATGGATTCCCAGGTGAAGATCCGCGGACACCGGATCGAACCCGGAGATGTCGAGTCGGCCCTCCGCTCCCATCCGTCCGTGCGTGCCGCAATCGTCGTGGATCGCCCGGCTCCCGGCGGCGTGCGCGAACTGGTCGCCTGCATCCAGTATCACAAAGCCACCGCCTTGGATGTTTCCGATCTGCGGAATCACCTGTCCGAGCGGCTTCCCGACTTCATGATCCCTGCAGCGTTCCGCGCGGTGGACACATGGCCGCTCAACACTTCCGGCAAGGTGGACCGGGAGTCCCTCGCCACGGGGGCCGATGCCGTCCGCACCGGAACCGGGGCGCACGATGAGCCGCGAACCCCGCTGGAGGAGATCCTCTGTCGCGAGTGGGCGGCCGTGCTGGGCCGCCCGCGGGTCGGCATCCACGATTCGTTCTTCGATCTCGGGGGCCAATCCCTGCTGGCGCTGCGCCTGATGGCGCGGCTGCGCCCGGCCCTCGGGCGTCCGGTCCGGCTCGTTGATCTTTTCCAGCAGCCCACCGTCGCGGGACTCGCGGCGCTGCTGGATCCGGCGTCCCGGCCGTCCCCGCTCCCCAGCGGCATTTTCAAGGGGCGGTCCACCGGTGTTCCCTGGTTCCACGTGCCCGGGGTGTTCGGACTCGAGGTCCTCCCGCCCTCGATTGCGGAGGTGGTCGGACGCCACCGTCCGTACTTCGATCAGCTGCAATTTCCCGGTACGGATGGACGGCAGCCACCCCTCCGGGACGCGTCAGCCATTGCCGCCGCACTGGCCGGACAGATCGAGGAAAAGTATCCCGAAGGCCCGCTGTGCCTGAGCGGCTTTTCGTTTGGAGGGGAAGTCGCGTGTGAACTGGCGCTCCAGTTGGGCGGGCGGGGGCGCGCGGTGGAACGGGTCGTCCTGTTCGACACCTGCCTCAAGTCCGGAGTCCGGCGCCGGACACCCGCGGAGCGACTGCAGTTCCTTCGCGGCCGGATCCTCGCGCAACCGGCGGGTGACCGGCTCGCGTTTGTGGCCGCGATGATCCGGACAAAGCTCCGGGAAAAATCGCGGCCATGGCTCGGGCCGCGAACCGCCGCCTCGAAAATCCGGCGCCGTGTGGAACGGGCGAGCGTCGAGGCCCACGCAACCTTCCGTCCCCGCCCCTGCGCCACACCCGTCTGTTTGATCCGCGCCGGACTGCCTTTACGCCACGAAACGGGCGCCTGGGAGAAGGCGCCGGACAACGGCTGGGCGGCCGCCCATCACCCGCAGTTCGAGGTGCGTCAGGTCGCCTGCGACCACGAGCGGGTGTTCATCGAACCGGTGTCCCCGGAGGTGCAGGCCGTGCTGGGGGACCTGCTCAGCCCTTCGGCTTCAACTGGGGGAACAGGATGACGTCGCGAATGCTTTCCTGTCCGAGCAGCATCATGCACAGACGGTCAATGCCGATGCCGATGCCCCCTGCGGGCGGCATGCCATGCTCCAGCGCGGTGAGGAAGTCCTCGTCGAGCTTCTGCTGCTCCCCGCCCGCCTGATGCTCCAGCGCCTCGCGCTGGGCGATGGGATCGTTCTGCTCGGTGTAACCCGGGGCGATCTCCTGTCCGTTGATGCACAACTCGAAGACCTCAACGGTGGTTGGGTCGTCGGGCGTCCGCTTCGCCAGGGGCACAAGCTCCCTGGGCAAATGGGTGACGAAGGTCGGCTGGATCAACGTCGGCTCGACCAACTTCTCAAAAACCGCCCCGGTCACTTCAAAGTCCTCATAGCCGGCGGCAATGTCGCCGCCGAGCTTCAAGTCTTCCGCCGCCCGGCGGCGGCGTTCCGCGGCCGGCACATCAAACCAGTCCGCCCCGGCCCGTTCGCGGACCAGGTCGCGATACCGCACGCGCCGCCAGTTCGACAGGTCAATGGTCCGCACCACCTCCCCCTCCGGCGAGCGGTGGACGACTTGCAGGGTTCCCAGCACCCTCATGGCAACATGGCGGATCAGCGACTCGACCGTCTCCATCATGGTCTCGTAGTCCCCAAAGGCCTCATAGGCCTCCAGCATGGTGAACTCCGGATTGTGCCGGCGAGACAACCCCTCGTTGCGGAAGTTGCGTCCGATTTCGAAGACCTTGTCCATGCCGCCGACGAGCAGACGCTTCAGGTACAACTCCAGCGCGATGCGCAGGAAAAAGTCGCAGCCGAGGGCGTTGTGATGCGTCTTGAAGGGCTGCGCGGCGGCCCCGCCCGGGATGGACTGCATCATCGGGGTCTCCACCTCCGCGTAGCCCCGCTCATGGAAGAAATTGCGGATCTCCCGGACGATGGCCGATCGCCGCTGAAACACCGACCGCACCTCCTCATTGGCCATCAGGTCGAGATACCGCTGGCGGTATCGGATCTCGGTGTCGGCGAGTCCCTCCCACTTGGCCGGCGGCGGCCGCAGCGCCTTGCCCAGCACCGTGAAAGACTCCGCCTTGACCGTCGGCTCACCGCTCCGGGTCTTGAAGAGGGTGCCCTTCACGCCGATGAAATCCGCCAGGTCCAGGTGCCGGAACACCTCGAACGCCTCGTCGCCGAGGACGCTGCGCTGGGCGTACACTTGGATCCGGCCGGTGCCGTCCCGCAGGTCCACAAACTGGCTCTTCCCCATGTCGCGATGTGCCGTCAGGCGTCCGGCAACGGCCACCGCCCGGCCCTCGGGCCATTCGCCAGCTTCAAAGCGCTCCCGGGCAACCCCGCAACCGGTGTCCGGCGTGAACTTGTTGTGAAATGGCCGGATGCCCCGCGCCTCCAGCGCCTCCAGGTGCGCACGCCGCTGCGCGATCAATGAATTGGTGTCTTCCATTCCAGAACCGGCATCGAAGCACGATCCACCCACGGGTGCCAAGAACGCCGCGGCACGTCTCGACGGCGCTCGTTCCACTAAGCGGTCAGCCAGCGAGGTGGAATCTGGAGGCAAAGCGGCAGGGAATTCTGGCCAGGGGACAAGTCAATCGGTTGGGTCGTTTGCCCCGTTGGCAATCGCACGGGCCAGACAGGTGAGGGACGGCGTCACGTCGTCGCTTTGCCGCCGCCTCCCGCCTCCCGCCTCCTGCAGACTGGCCCCAGGTCCGGCCCTCGGGCAGGGTGCGTCCATGCTCGAACGGTTCCGCTACGTGCGGCAGACCTTCCAGGACCTGGTGCGCTCGCGGGAAATCGTCTCGGTCTTCCTCAAGTATGGCTACGCCGACCTCGCCCAGCGCCTGCACCTGCCGCGGATGCTCGGGTTGCCCACCCGACGCCTTCGCGAGGAGGCGGCCACCATCCAGGGACTCTCCAAGCCCGAGCGCCTCCGCCGGGCACTCGAGGAATTGGGGCCGACCTTCGTGAAGGCGGGGCAGATTGTGTCCGGTCGCTCCGGCCTCGTCCCCCCCGAGTACGCGGCGGAACTGTCCCGGCTCCAGGATGACGTCACCCCCATGCCCTTCGAGGCGGTGACCGCGGTGGTGGAGGCGGAACTCGGACACCTGTGGTCCGAAACCTTTTCCGAGGTCGAGGAGGATCCCATCGGATCGGCATCCATCGGCCAGGTCCACCGCGCGCGCCTGCTGAGCGGCGAACCGGTGGTCTTCAAGGTGCAGCGGCCGGGGATCCGGGAGAAGGTGCAGACCGACCTCGACATCCTCGCCCGGCTCGCGGGCCTGCTGGAAAACCAGGTGGAGGAGGTGCGCGTGCTGCGTCCGGTCGCCCTCGTGGAGCAGTTGCGGCGCGACCTGTTGCGGGAGCTCGATTACGAGGTCGAGGCGGGCAACATGCGGCGGTTTGCGGAACAGTTCGAGGGGCAGCCCGGACTGCGGGTTCCCCGGCCGGTCCCCGAACACAGTACCGGCCGCCTGCTGGTGATGGAGCGGATGGACGGCCAGAAGCTCGCCGCGTTCGCGGCGATTGAACCTTCGGGTCCGCGCCGGGTCTGGGTCGCCGAGACCATCGCGGACCTCGTCATGCGCCAGATCTTTGTCCACGGCTTCTTCCATGCCGATCCCCATCCGGGCAACCTCATGATCCTGCCAGGCCCCACGGTGTGCTTCCTCGACTTCGGGATGATGGGATTTCTCCCCAGGGAGTCCCGCGAGGGATTTGCCCGGCTCGTCGGGGCGATCGCCGAGGCGGACGAGGAAGCGGCCACGCGGGCGCTGGTGGACCTGGCGGAACCGGGGCTCGGGGAGAATCGCAACGGACTCGACGCCGACATGGCGGACTTCATCCATCGCAATTTCAATCTCTCCATGAAGGAATTCTCCTTCGGACGCGTGACGCGCGAGCTGCTGGCATTGACGGCGCGGTACCATCTGGTGATCCCGCCGGACCTGGTCTCGATGCTCAAGGCGTTCGGCCAGATGGAGGAGGTGGTGCGTGCACTCGACCCGCAGCGGGATCTCATGGCCCAGGCGCGGCCGTTCCTTCGCGAGGTGCAGCTGCAACGGCTGGGTCCGAGGCGACTGCTGCGCACCCTGATGGATTCGAGTCAGGATCTGGTGACCCTGCTCCGGTCGCTGCCGCGCGATGTGCGGGCGCTCCTGGGCAAGCTCAAGGCCGGCGAGGGGCGGCTGGTCCTGCGGCACGACGGACTCGAACCGCTCCAACGATCGCTGGATCAGGTCACGAACCGCATCGCGTTCGCCATCGTCCTGGCCGCCCTGATCGTGGGCAATGCGCTGATCGTCCACTCCCGCATGCCGCCGCTGTGGCATGGCGTACCGCTGGTCGGCTTGTTCGGCTTCATTGTCACCGGTGTCCTCGGTCTGTGGCTTCTGGTTTCCATCCTGAGACACGGCCGGATGTAGCCCTCGGCCTCGCCATCCTCCGGCCTGCGGTCGGCCGCCGATGGGATGCGTCCTTGCCCGGCCGCGGCGCCGGGGCACGCTGGCGCGGTCATGAACGATGCGTGGATCCAACGGCTCCTGAGGGCAGCCGCCCTCTTGGCCATCACCGCGATGTATCTCACCGTGTGGGGGTTCTCCGGGATCGGGAAACTGATTGCCGGATACCCGCCGTGGTTTGCCGACAAGTTTGGCGCCACGCTGCTGGCCACCATCCCCGGATTACGTGCGGGGTATTGGATCCTCGCGCTCTCGGAGGTCCTCGGATTCGCGCTGGCGTTGGGCTCCCTGCTCCGGGGTGAGCCCTTCGGACGGCGCCCCCCTGTGCTGTTGACCGCCATGCTGGTCTGGAGCCTGTTCATCTTCGTGCAACTGGCCTTCGGCCAGTGGCTCACCGCCGAGTACACCGGCACCGCGCAACTGTTCGCGTACTTCAGCGGCACCCTTGTGGCGCTGATGTTCGTGGGAGCCCCCGGACCCGACTCAGGCCGTCGCACCGGATGACCCGGGGCGTCCGACTTTCCCGGTA